>JBGUNV010000267.1:0-5359 GCA_045117595.1 Lachnospiraceae bacterium | reverse complement strand
TCCCATACACTTCTGCCGGGTTATCCCGTTTATCGTCCCCTTTGTGGCGTACATGGGTATGGCATATTTTCTCGATATGACTCCGAGCGATGCTATATGATCCGAGTGCTCATGTGTGATCAGTATCGCATCAAGATCCCCTGTGGAAAGACCGATACTGTTGAGCCCCTCTTCAATACGTTTGCCGCTGATACCCGCATCGATTATCACATGCGTATTATCAGACCCCACATAAATACAATTTCCGCTGCTTCCGCTCGCGATGCTGCAGATCCTCATTCTCCCCTCCCGGTTTACTTCCTTTCTTACCAGCTACCTCTTTAATCGGAGACTCGCGCATTCAAGTCACCTGCGGTGACGGGGCGCTCGTCGTGCAGCAAGGTTCCTCCCACTATCGCGGGCCCCTCCTTGCTGCTATTCCCATCTTATATCAAGGAAATCTCCGTCTTTGAGTTCTTCCGAGAACACGGCCTTGTGACCGTTAAGTTCGGTCACGATCCCCTTCCCTGCCGGCCTGTTCTTCAGATCGAAATCTATGTAATCAAAGATATCCACAAACACATATGACGGTTTTTTATCCATAGTTACGGGATCCCCGTTGACAAATACCGTTACCTTTTTATAATTGGCTTCCTCTTCCTTACGGCGCGCCTCTTCCTTCTCCTGCTTGTATTCGACATATTCCGGATCTAAGGTTCCGTCATCGGCGTAGTCGGTATTTTCTATGGATTCGGCCTCAACCGCATCCTCATATGTTTCTATCTTCTTTTTCGGTACCTTCTGGTTGATGCTGGCCTTTGCATTTGCGACCTCCTCGTCGGTCACATCGGAAAGGCTCAGATCCTCCATCGTCCATATAACCGAGAAATTATCATAGCAGAGTGTATCCCGGTCGGCTTTCTTGTTGTTGACATATATGTTCATGTCGGGATTAAGGATCACATCCATGAACTCTATGATCTGGGATACGGTATAGTAATTGAGCATCCTGATGTCATCGCCATCCTTTATGTCATAGAATTCCGACTGGAGATTCCCGTTAACCTCAGCAAACTTCGGAAGCTCGACTTTCTTGTCGTTTACTATGATACTGATGGTGCTCCCATACTCGAGAAGCGAACCGATCGTTTCGGATGCTGCAGGACCCTCCGTTGATTCCCTGACGATTATCCGGTCTCCCGCAACTATAGGGGACGTAAGACTGACTTCCTTGCCTTCAAGCGATATTACCGCGCCTTCACCGACCTCTCCTCTTACAACATGCGGCTTGCCGTTAACCGTAAAATTAAGGTCAGGACCCCTCTTGGGGAACAGTCCCTCATTCGGGAATCCCGCCTGCATAACGGCATCGGCTATCGTCAGATGGCCGTTGTCGTAAAGCTTGATCCGCGTGTCATTGAATGATACGAATATGAAATTATTCTTCTGATCATAGAAGTTAAGGCATATTCCTATCGGTGTTACGTATGTGCTGTCACGTACGGCTCCTTCAAACTGATAATCCACCGACTTGAACACTTCCTCGCCACGCAGGGCGACACGTTCTGCCATTATGCCCATCTCTTTTGCGAGCGCCTCTGTAAAACCGGCGATCTTGCCGCCGCCACCCACTACGAAAACGGCCGATACGGGCTTACCACCGTTTAATTCCTTGATCTTGTCGGATATATCCTTCGTTATGTCCGCGATGACTCCCTCTGCGAACTTGTGTACTTCCTTCGGCTCTACCTTATGCTCGATCCCCATGATGTCCGTAAACTTTATCGGTGACTTTTTGGATGATGCAAGCTTGACATTTTCTGCCTCGTTGAATTCCAGAAGAAGTGCTGAAGCAATAACCTCCGTAAGTTCGTCACCGGCCTTCGGTATCATTCCGTATGCTATGATGCTGCCGTCCTTTGTGATCGATATATCACTCGTTCCGGCACCGACATCCACAAGTGCGATATTAAGCATCCTATACTTGTTGGGTACAGCGGCAGTCATTGCGGCAATAGGCTCGAGCGTAAGATTTGCGACTTCAAGATCTGCAAGTTCAACTGCCTTATACAACCCGTCAACAACATCATCCGGCAGAAAAGTTGCTATAAGATCAACGGAAATATCATTGGCCTTATGTCTTTCAAGTGTTGTAATCGCATAACCGTTCAGATAATATTTTATTACGGTATAGCCGACACAGTAGAACTTCAGATCCGTGTTGTTGACAGCCTGAAAATCTTCATATGCCTTCTCTACACCGAGCATTTCAAGTGTATATATATGCTCAGCATCTATCGTTGTCTCCTCGGGAAATTCGAGCTTTGCAGAGGAAGTGATCGTGCGCAGAACACGTCCTGCGGCGGCAATACAAACCTCATAAAGTTTCTTGCCTATTATGCCCTCGAGTTCTTCCTTGACCTCACTGATCGTGCGTCCGACCTGTTCGATATCGTGTATCTGTCCGTCGAGCATCGAGCGTGTATCATGCTTCTTTTCACATTGAGCCACAACATGGAATGTTTCATCAGTACGATATCCGACCGTTCCAACGATACTGCGGGTACCTATATCCAGCCCGAATACGAGCTGCCCCGGA
Organism: Lachnospiraceae bacterium; assembly: GCA_045117595.1. Taxonomy (GTDB): domain Bacteria; phylum Bacillota; class Clostridia; order Lachnospirales; family Lachnospiraceae; genus UBA2868. The sequence goes on along the minus strand of JBGUNV010000267.1, from coordinate 2,781 downwards.
TTTTTCCTTTTTTCTGCCACCTTAATACCTCTTTCGTATCATTTCCGTAAATGTTTGATCAATTGCTTTCGGGTATATTCGATGCTTTTGCTGTTATCGATAACGACACGGCAGTATCTCCTGAATGTCTCATCGCTGCTCTGCGATGAAAATATCCCGTCGATCTTCTCATCCGAATAACCCCGGCTCCTTTTGAGGCGCTCTCTTCTTACATCCTCATCCGCATAGATATACCACATCTCATCAACGATCCTGTCGTAATGATCCTCTATCAGAAGCGCCGCTTCTATGAAAAAATAATCTGCCTTACCGTCCTTGCGGGCACGGTCTATCATCTCAAGTATCCTGGTCTTTACTGCGGGATGTATGATCGCATTGACGCCCTCGCGGAGCGTATCTCCGTCCCCGGCAAAGATCATCGCCGCCATCTTCTTAGGATCTATCTGTCCGTCATCGTCAAGCACTTCTTCACCAAGAAGACCGACAAGCGGCTCATAACATACCTCACCCTTTACTTCGAGCGATCTGGCAAGATCGTCGGCTGTGACTATGATGCATGAACACATATCTCCGATCAGCTTTAGCACTTCCGATTTGCCTGCACCGACTCCTCCGGTGATCCCGATGATCTTCATCATTTTGCCTCGTACCAGTTACTCCCGGTTGATATCTCTACCGACATGGGGACGGAAAATGATACCGCATTTTCCATTTCCTCCCGCAGGAGCTCTGCCGCTTTTTCAGCTTCATCAGCCGGAGCTTCAACCAGCAGTTCATCATGTACCTGAAGTATGACCCGGGATGCGAGCCCTTCCTTTTCAAACCGCTCCTTGACTGCGATCATCGCGATCTTCATGACATCCGCAGCAGTCCCCTGTATGGGCGCGTTCATAGCAACTCTCTCACCAAAGGACCTCTGCATGAAGTTGGAGCTTGATAGTTCCGGCAGGGGACGACGTCTGCCGAATACGGTAACAACGTATCCGTCCTTCCTGGCCTGTGCGACTCCTTCGTCTATATACTCCTTGACCTTCGGGAAGGTCGCAAAATATTCTTCGATAAATTCCTTTGCATCCTTCCTGGAAATGTTAAGATCCTCGGACAGGCCGAATGCACTGATCCCGTATATGATACCGAAATTGACCGCCTTGGCGTTCCGCCTCATGATGGGAGTAACCTCCTTGGCGGGAACGTGGAAAACCTTTGAAGCCGTGATCGCATGAATGTCGGACCCCGAGTTGAAAGCTTCTATAAGGGATTCATCGCCCGACAGATGCGCCATTATGCGAAGTTCTATCTGTGAATAATCGGCATCTATGAAAACACAACCATCGGCCGGTACAAAGAATTTACGTATCAGCCGTCCCTGCTCCATCCTCGCAGGGATATTCTGAAGATTCGGTTCGGTACTGGAAATACGTCCCGTTGCCGTGATCGTCTGATTGAATGTGGAATGTATCCTTCCGTCGGATGCTACACATGCCGGCAGTCCGTCTGCATATGTTGACTTGAGCTTTGCTATCGCGCGGTACTCGAGTATACGTCTGACAAAAGGATAATCGGGAGCGAGCTTTTCAAGAACATCGGCTGCCGTTGAATATCCCTTCTTGGTCTTTTTCCCTCCGGGGATACCCATTTTACCGAACAGTATCTCTCCGAGCTGAACAGGCGAATTGATGTTAAACTCCTCACCGGCCTCCTCGTGTATACTCTTCTCGAGATCCCTTATCTGAGCTGCAAGCTTATCCCCGTATGCCGTAAGCTGAGACGAAACAAGCCTTATCCCGAGGCGCTCCATGTCATAGAGGCAGATGATAAGAGGCATCTCTATGTTTCTGAACAGATCCGTCATCCCGAGCCGTTCTATCCTGGTCATAACAGGTTCATATGCGGCGCGGCATACATAGGAATAAGTACAGAAATATTCGACAACCGCATCCGGCTCGAACATATAACGTTCTGCGGGAGTGTTCTTGCCAAACAGCTCCTGCCGGCTCTTTATCACCAGATCACAGTACTCTGTTGCAACATCTTCAATGGCATAATCGTTCTTGAGCGGGTTGCACAGATATGCTCCGATACACATATCATAAAAGCGCGCACCGGCAAGCTTCGTATCACACAATTCCGGAAGATATGAAAGCGCATCCTTCAGATCAAATGTTACGATCTTCGCATTACCATCCATGACCGACCGTGAGAATCTTTCACACATAAGAGTGATCGAAAGGCCCGAGGATACAGGTATAAACACCGTCTCATCACTTGAAAGCGATACGGCAAGACCCACATCGGAAACACAGAAACTGACGATATCCGCTGATACGATCTTTTCAAATACCGTTTCGGCTTCCGACGGATCATTTATCGTCTTGAAAGTTTTATTATATGATGCATCAACGACTGCCGAGGTCTTGTCAAACCTCTCGAGCAGTTTCTTCAGGCCAAGTTCCTTGACCATTACATAAGCTTCGTTGGTAAATATGTCCCCAAGTCTTGCCTGTTCAAAGTCAAGCTCTATATCCGCATCCGTCTCGATCGTTGCAAGCTTCCGGGAAAGGATGGCCATGTCAAAGTTTTCCTCGAGCGTCTGTCTGACGGACTTTTTGGTGATCTCGCCGATGTGCTCCTTCAGATTATCTATATCATGATATGCAAGCAGAAGTTCTGTTGCCGTCTTTTCTCCGATCTTCGGCACACCCGGGATATTATCGGAAGAATCTCCCATAAGCCCCTTTAATTCAATTATCTGCTTGGGAGTCAGCTGATATCTGTCAATGA
>JBGUNV010000266.1:0-12247 GCA_045117595.1 Lachnospiraceae bacterium | reverse complement strand
TGTTACTATAGATATTCTTTAATCTACATTCAATTTTGATTTTGTATGGCGGACGATATCGTTCGGTGCGATGATAAGTATCTTCTTTACTGTATTGCGTTTCCAGATCTTTACATTGATCCTTTTTTGCGAACACTATACCGGAATTAACTGCAGAATGCTTATGATTGAGCAGTGAAAGGCCCCTGCCCGAATGTCACGTTTGTCGTCAAAAGTGCTCTCGTGGAAGTACAGTGATCCCGCCCATGGCGGGTAAAACCCAAAAAGCATCGGATCACTCCGATGCTTTTTTATCATTATGGCTCAGTCTTTGTAGATCAGATAATATGCATATCCTTTTATATTCGGATTGACCTTTACGATGCCCGCATTAGGATCCAGGTCGTTCAATACGAATACTTTACCGTTCTCATCCATGGCAAGGAAGGCAAACTGCCGTCCCGTTTTCTGATATTCCGCTTTTATTTCTACCGCACCGGCACGGATACATTGAAAAGAAGTGTTGATAAGTTGAGCAGGTGAAGATTATAATTATATTTGCAGCTATTGTTTTTTGGAAGGAGGTTTTCAATGGGAGTTAATCGTTTTGTGCTTAACGGCATATCATATCACGGTCACGGTGCGATCAATGAGATCCCGGGAATCGTAAAGTCAAAGGGATTCAGGAAGGCGTTCGTGGCATCTGATCCGGATCTGGTCAAGTTCGGAGTTACCGCCAAGGTGACGGATCTTCTTGATAAAAACGGGATAGAATACGAGCTGTATTCGGATATCAAACCCAATCCTACGATAGAAAATGTCAAGAACGGTGTAGAAGCGTATAAAGCATCCGGAGCTGATTTTATGATCACGATAGGCGGCGGTTCATCTATGGATACCGGTAAGGGTATCGGGATTATAGTCAATAATCCTGAGTTTGCGGATGTACGTTCACTTGAGGGTGTTGCTCCGACCGCAAAACGTACTGTTTTTACTATTGCTGTTCCCACAACAGGCGGAACCGGTGCAGAATCGACCATCAACTACGTAATTACCGATGTTGAGAAGAAACGCAAATTTGTATGTGTGGATCCTAATGATATTCCGGATATCGCAGTTGTGGATCCCGACATGATGTCCTCTATGCCTAAGGGACTTACGGCATCAACCGGAATGGATGCACTTACCCATGCGATAGAAGGTTATACAACAGCAGCCGCATGGGAACTGTCTGACTGTCTGAATCTTGAGTCCATAAAGCTTATTGCGAAGAACCTGAGGAAGGCAGTTGATAACGATCCTGACGGGCGCGAGGGTATGGCACTTGCCCAGTATGTGACGGCAATGGCATATTCAAATGTTGGGCTTGGAATAGCACATTCCATGGCTCATACGCTTGGAGCGGTATATGATACACCTCACGGTGTTGCATGTGCCATGATGCTTCCGATAGTTATGGAGTTTAATGCTGAGTGTACAGGAGATAAATACAGGAATATCGCCGAAGCATTTGATATAGACACAACCGGGATGGATCAGGCGGCATACCGTAAGGCGGCAATTGATGCGGTTCGTCAGCTTTCTGTAGATGTCGGTATTCCGACCAAACTTGAAAAGCTTAAAGAGGAGGATCTTGATTTCCTGTGCGAATCAGCTGCTGCTGATGCATGTGCTCCCGGCAATCCGAGGCCTGCAAGTCTTGAGCAGTTCAGGGAAATGTTCAGGAAGCTCATGTGATCATTATCATCTGTTTTAACAGACAACTGCCGGATTCTTTTTGGGTTTTTCCCAAAGGTCCGGCAGTTTTCTATTTGACGCCTACATAGTGACATTTCTCTTGCCTAATTGTCACAAATGAGCTACTATATCAGATATGAAAAGATATCATTGGCTTAGGTTATATTCATTGATGCTCATGATCGTTCTTTTCGCGGTGGCGAGCCTCGTTGGATTAAGGGGAGCCATCGGTATCTATAAGGAAGCAACAAGGCAGAGGGGCATCGTTCGCGGTGTACAGTCTGTTAACCTGGCCGAGGAGGCGATCGTACGCGGGCTGTCCGTAATGGCGCGCGAGGCTGCCAGGGACCAGTATGACAGGATAGTTGAACTGGGGAAAAAAGGTGATGGCGGCGATATGTCCGAAGCGGATCTGGAAGGTGTTTTCCGGACCGGTTATGCCAACATGATCATCGATGAGATCGGTGATGACAGCGGTAAGATAGCTCACAGCCTTAATTCTTTTCTTGAGGCGGACGGCCTTCAGAATGTCAGGGTCACCTCGGATTTGGCTATGTGTTTTCAGAAGGATACCGATGCGAAAGGTTATGTCACGGCTCTTCGGATCAAGAATGTTTCCGTAAAATACACAGATCCGGAAACGGGAACGAGAAATGACAGTCTGGGATTTTCCATACAGTTTCCGAATGCGACATTTCATGCAGGATCCGACGAACTGTTTAAATACTGTATGGTGGCCCGAAAGGGAATCTATATAACCGGAAGGACGTCATCGGTGATCGGTGACATATATGCCGGAGGACATTCGGCTGACGATAGCCGTGAAGCTGAGATAGTCTATGGAGAGACCGGAACCTACGGCGGACTTAACATTCTGACCACCCAGCTCGGGATCAAGGCTGATACGATAGTCAGCGGGGGCGATATCAATATTAACGGGTCTTTTGCGATGTTTTCTCCGCTTGATGACAGTCTGGTCTGCTTCGGACAGAGGATGAATGAGATCGAAGGATTTTCAAAGAGGACGGATTATTCACTGGACGGGATATTTATTTCGACTTACAGGATGGATGAGGCGCATCTGAGTGAGTATAATGATATAGTCAGGCTTATAGATACATCGCTTGGTAAGCTCGGAAGTATTGAGATATATTACGATTCCGATAATGATACCGGATATGAGGGAAAATACCGCAAGATAGTATCATCGACTGATATAGAACTTCGGAATGACTGCACCGGGATCGTAGCGACCCCCGGCAATGTGATAATTCATAATGATGTGAATTTTGAGGGGATCATTCTGTGCGGGGACAGGATTTATACTATGGGTAACAATAACATAGTCGCGGGTGCAGAGGCGGCCAGATCGATAATAGCGGAAGAGGTCGACGGCGGATACGGATACAGGGTAAGTGATCACATCGGGGGTATGATAAGCCCGGGGTTTTCAGATCCGGATTATTATGTAGTACCATTCAGAATGTGATAATAATATATGAAAGCAGGTAGAGTATGAACGAAAAGATCAACATCAGACTTTTTAACGGATTTGAGATCACGAGAGGAGACAAGCCGATCCTGGAGAGTCTGTCGAACACAAGAAAGACAAAACTGTTTGTAGCGTACCTTCTTGTTAACCGTGACAGGCCGATAACACATCAGGAACTGTTTGAACTGTTGTGGTCCGGAGAGGATTATGCCAATCCGGCAACGGCACTTCGGACGCTGTTATATCGTTTCCGCGCGCTGATCGATAAGGAAGGCGCTGATGCACTGGCAGGAGCCATAATATCGCATCGCGGCACGTATCAGTGGAACAAGGATCTGGATGTATCGATAGATGCACTTGATTTTCAGTCGCTTGCTGATGCGGGCTTAAATCCTACCATCTCAGCTATGCGCCGTAAGGAGTATCTGATCAAAGCGATCGAGATGTACAAGGGTACGCTGCTCCCTGATTTTTCATCGGAACCGTGGCTGATAGCCAAGTCCGCGTACTACCGCGATCTCTATGTTGAGGCTGTTCTGGCATATATTGAGATATTAAAGGGTGATAATCAGAATGCGAAGATAGTTCAGTTGTGCGAGGATGCTCTCGAGCTTGCCGGCACTTCCGAGATCCTCGACCTTGAGTGCCAGATAGCAAAACTGTCTATTGCAAACCCTGATGTTTCGAACCGGGACAGTGTACTGGAATACTATAATGAGGTTCGTGATCTTTCGATAAAACTGCAGGATGAAGCGGACAGAATGCAGGCTGAGCTTCAGGAGGAGATCATAGATCAGCAGGCTTTTATATGTGATTACAGAACATTTAAGGAGCTGTATAATCTGCAGCGCCGTATGCAGTCGCGTTCAAAGGCGACGATCTTTTTAGGGCTCGTATATGTCAGATGTGGCGAGCCGGATGAAGCGGATATACTTTATGAAGAGAAGATCGTGTCAAATATCGTCGGGATATGTCAGAGGATGCTCCGCGTCGGTGATGCGATCTGCAGAAAGGCAGACAATGAGATAGCGATACTGTTTCCGGCGGAAAGCTATGAGGATGCAGTGGGAGTTCTTGAAAGGCTGAAAGCAGCCTCAAAAGAGCGCACCAATGAAGATGTTGTCATTGTCTACAGAGTGCGCCCGTTAAAGAGAGACTGATCTGAGTTTTATTCTTCCGGAACGACTTCCACCTGCGGTGTTTTTGCGATAAGGGCTTTTAGCAGTACGGGTGTCACTATACTTGATACCAGGATCAGAAGAATGACCGCACCGAAATAAACAGGGCTTATCAGACCTACTGATAGGCCCTTTTGTGATACTATCAGGGCAACCTCGCCCCTTGTCATCATTCCGACACCGCATATGAGTGATTCGATATTGGAAAACTTACATACCCTGGCAGCTATGGAGCAGCCGATGATCTTGGAAACAAGGGCAACGATAACGAAACCGATCGAGAACCACAGTATGGACGGGGAAAAATCCGCCAGATCCGTCTTGAGTCCGATCGATGCGAAGAATATCGGGCCGAAGAGCATGTAGGAATTGATATCCATCTTGCGTGCGATATAATCGGAATCACTTATGGAACACAGTATGATACCGGCAACATAAGCACCGGTGATATCAGCGATACCGAACAGATCCTCGGCAATATATGCCATGGCAAAACAAAGAGCCAGTCCGGCTATAGGTATACGCCTTGTGTGAGGATACCTTTTGTCTATTGCCTTAAACAGTCTGTATGTTATAAAGCCCACACCTATTGAGAATATGAAGAACAGCAGGGTTCTGAAGCATACGCGGGATATCACGACGTCAGGGTCCCTGAAGCTGATGACGAAGGTAAGGACGATGATACCGATGACATCATCTATGATTGCAGCAGCCATTACCGTAGTACCTACGCGGCTTTTCAGGTATCCGAGTTCCTTGAGGGTTTCAACGGTTATGGAAACACTCGTTGCAGTCATTATGGTTCCGACAAAAACGGCTTCTATATGATTGACGGATCCGATAGAACCGGCTCCGTAAAAGATCAGATAGTATAAGGTTCCCAACCCGAGAGGTACGAACACGCCGGTACATGCTATGAGAAACGCTATCGGTCCCGTTTTCTGAAGCTCTTTGATATCGGTCGTGAGTCCTGCGGAAAACATCAGAAGGATGACACCGATCTCGGCCATCTGACTGATGAATGCCGTATTATCAACCCATCCGAGAAGAGAAGGGCCGATTATGAGTCCGGCGATTATCTCCCCGACCACCTGAGGAATTTTGATCTTTCTGGCGCCTATACCGAACAGTTTCGCAAATATGATTATTATCGCCAGTGATTTGAATATATCGTAAGTCTGCATCTTGCTGTCACCCCGGTTCTTTTATGAAAAAATATATTCTTGATCTGCAATTAAAAACATAGTTTAATCCCAATTATCACGGATGTCAATCGGAATCGGATGTTCGCCGGCAAAATCGGAATCGGATGTTCGCCGGCAAAATCGGATATGGAAGTTTTGTCCGGCGAAATTTTCGGGGAGTCAGTGGTTGAAGAAGGCTTGATTTTGTGATACAATACCTAGGCATGCGGATATACCATGTGTATTCTGAAACGTATTCTAATTACCGAGGTGTCTGTTACATGATCTCATATGATAATCTTAATGATCTGCAACTCGACGTTATGCGTGAGATAGGAAATATAGGAGCAGGAAATGCGTGTACGGCATTGTCTGTTCTTTTGGGTACGATGATAGATATGTCTGTGCCCCGTGTTCAGCTTCTCGGTTATGAATCAACCGCTGAGCTTTTAGGTGGCGATGACAAGATGGTCATCGGACTAAAGGTAGAGATAAACGGCGATCTTGACGGGATGATGCTTCATGTCGTACAGAGACGTTTTGCAGAGCGTATCATTAATACGTTCTATGCCAAGCCAATAGATAATATCGCCAATCTTGATGAGATGGATTCATCGGTGCTTAACGAGATGGCCAATATCACAAGCGGTGCTTATGCCAATTCAATCGCATCGCTGACTACACTGTTTGTAAATATCGGAACTCCGCTGCAGGTTCCCGGTAAGGTTTCCGAGATCATGAAGCTTCCGCTTACGGAGTTTGTCAAGCCCGGCGAGAAAGTGCTTGTTGTTGATGAGGTATTTACGATCGACGATGAACGGATAAGCAGCAATATGATACTTGCTCTTGAGAGTGAATCCCTCGAGAAGCTGTTTTCCAGACTGGGTGTTCAGGTCTGAAGAACCTTCATTTCTTCTTTTTCTTTTTGGATCCCATGCGATCGAGTACCATATCGTATCCGTCGTTTCCGTAGTTCAGGGAACGATTGACACGACTGATAGTTGCTGTGGATGCACCTGTGTGTTCGGCTATTTCCAGATATGTTTTTTTGTCGCGCAACATACTTGCCACTTCAAATCGCTGTGACAGTGACAGCAGCTCGTTGATGGTACATATATCTTCGAAGAAAATGTAGCACTCTTCTTTGTTCTTCAGTTCCATTATCGCATCAAACAGGAAGTCAACAGCTGCGGTTCTGATCTTTGGATTCATAAGTTAGCCCCTTTCGTTTTAAAACTTTAACGCGTTTGAATTTTAACACGTTAAAGCGAAAAATGCAAATGCAACCAGGAAGGAGACGGTACTATGAGTGTACTCGAGATACTTAATAATAAACAAAAAGAGGCGGCATCGCAGATCGACGGTCCGGTTCTGATACTTGCAGGAGCAGGTTCCGGCAAGACCAGGGTGCTTACAAACCGTACCGCATATCTTATAGATGAAGCAAATGTCAGCCCCTGGAATATACTTGCGATAACCTTTACGAACAAAGCGGCTGAGGAGATGCGGGAACGTATAGATAAGCTTGTGGGACACGGAAGTGAGAGTATCTGGGTCGCAACATTCCACTCAACATGTGTCAGGATCCTGAGGCGCCATATCGATCTGCTGGGATATGATAACAATTTTACCATTTATGATACGGATGACTCCAAATCGATAATGAAGGAAGTGGTTAAGAGTCTTTCGATCGACACCAAACAGTATCCTGAGAAGTCGTTCCTGAACAGGATATCAGGATGCAAGAACGAACTGTCAACACCTGAGGATGAAAGCTCATATGCCGACGGGTATGCAGATGAGCTGTTTGTAAAGGTATATGAGCGTTATCAGAAGGCTCTGGTCAAAAACAATGCTCTTGATTTTGATGATCTGATCATGAAGACGGTAGAACTGTTCAAGGCGTTTCCGGAGGTACTTGAAAACTATCAGAACAGGTTTTTATACATAATGGTAGACGAGTATCAGGATACGAACACGGCCCAGTTTGAACTTATCAGACTGCTTGCGGCCAGGAACAGGAATATATGCGTTGTCGGGGATGATGATCAGTCCATATACAAATTCCGTGGCGCGAACATCAGGAACATACTCGATTTCGAGAAAGTATACCCGGATGCGAAGGTGGTTAAGCTTGAACAGAACTACAGATCCACACAGACAATACTTGACGCGGCTAATGCTGTGATCTCCAATAATTCCTCCCGTAAGGAAAAGGCACTCTGGACTGACAGGGGCCGTGGGGAGATGATACGGTTCATATATTCGGATACGGCTTATGATGAGGCTGAGACGATAGTTGACAGGATATGCCGTGCCCGCAGAGCGGGAGCATGCGATTTTCGAGATAATGCGGTGTTGTACCGAACAAACGCACAGTCACGTATCCTTGAAGAAAAATGTATTATGGCCGGTGTGCCGTATTCAATAGTCGGAGGAGTGAACTTCTATTCGAGAAAAGAGATAAAGGATATACTTGCCTATCTCAAGACGATCGATAACGGAAGGGATGATCTTGCGGTTCGCAGGATCATTAATGTCCCGAAGCGCGGGATCGGTGCGACAACTATAGCAAAGATCGCAGACCGGGCAGCTGCAGAGGGAACCGGTTTTTATGACTGCTGCAGGCGGGCCGAGGAGATACTCGGGCGTGGTAAGGCAGCAGAGAAGATCAGTGAATTTGTCAGTCTTATAGAAGTGTTCAGGACAAGGCTTGAGTTCATCACGCTTGAAGACCTCGTGCGTGATGTTGTCGATCAGACTCATTATGAGGAGATGCTGAAGGAGTCGGATCCGGATGATGCAGATGACAGGATCGAGAACATAGGAGAACTGATAAACAAGGTCATATCTTTTGAGGAACAAAACGACGAGCCTTCCCTGTCGGCGCTTCTGGAAGAGATCGCGCTTGTATCGGATATTGATGATGTTGATCAGGATGCAGACAGAGTGATGCTTATGACTCTTCATTCGGCCAAGGGGCTGGAGTTTCCGAATGTATATCTTGCCGGTATGGAGGACGGACTCTTTCCGGGATACATGTCGATCTGCGCAGATGACCCTGCAGAGATCGAGGAAGAGAGAAGACTTTGTTATGTGGGTATAACAAGGGCGATGAATACGCTCACACTGTCGGCGGCAAAGTCGAGGATGATACGCGGAGAGACACAGTATAATGCTGTTTCGAGATTTGTAAAGGAGATTCCGGAGGAACTTATCGAAGGAGGAAGCGGGCGCAGGTCGTCAGGTACATCCGTCCGGTCCGATGACAGGCCGTCATCGGGAAGTGTTCCAAGGGTAAGGCCTGTTGCCGTCAGCCCGTCAAAGAGGGCTGCTGCCGTCAAGCCTTTCATAGCTAAGGCTACGGCATTTACCGACCTGAAAAAAGGCGCTGATATCACATCTGTTGCGCTTGATTACGGCCCCGGGGACAGGGTCATGCATATGAAATTCGGAGCAGGGACAGTGCTTACGGTTGAAAAGGGCGCAAGGGATTACGAAGTGTCCGTTGATTTTGACGGTGCGGGTGTAAAAAAGATGTTCGCGGGCTTTGCAAAGCTACGTAAGATATGATAAAATAAATACGTAGTTTTAAGAAAGGGGTAGGGTATGAGTAAGATAGACAGACTTGAGAAAATCCTTGATGTTGTTAAGGCACAGGAGGAATTGGGACTGGCAAAGGCCAAGAGTCTTATAGATGATGTTAAGCGTGTAGAGATTCCGGATATTCCGGTTCCTGATTTCTTCAGAAAAGAAGAAGTTGTTGTTGAGGAGAAGAAGAAGTTCAAGTGGGGCCTCATTATTGCAGCGGTCGTAGGTATAATCGTAGTTGCGGCAGTCATTTACGGCCTGTACTGCTACTTTACGCCAGATTACCTCGAAGATTTTGAAGAAGACTTTGATGATGAGGAATTTGATGATGATGATTTCTTTGAGGATGATGAAAAATAGTCGTCCGGTCATCTGACAAATACGTGTATGAATAGCCGGCTTTGAGCCGGCTATTGTTATATGCGGCCTGCAGAAAAGGAAGAATAACTTATATGAAAAAAGGACAGGAATATACCGGGATCGTTGAGAAGATAAAGTTTCCAAATAAAGGGATAGTTAATGTGTCTGCTGATGATGGCGGCACATGTATTGTCAAAAATGTCATTCCGGGACAGAAGATAAGATTTCGCGTGACCAGGAAAAGAAACGGCACATGCGAGGGGATGCTGCTTGAGGTGCTCGAAAGATCCCATCTTGAGTGTGACAGTGCATGTATGCATTTTGATTCCTGCGGAGGGTGCTCATATCAGAACCTTCCTTACGAGGAACAGCTGAACCTGAAGGAACAGCAGGTTCATGAACTGCTAGAGCCGGTCATCAGGAGCTGCCTGAATGAAGGCGAGAACGATCGCAACGACGACCCGCAGGTTGACATAAGTAGATTATTTGAGAAAATCATACCTAGTCCCATGCAATTCGAATATCGCAATAAAATGGAGTTTTCATTTGGTGACGCAAGCTATGGCGGCGAACTCGAACTAGGTTTACATAAAAGAGGAAGCTTTTACGATATAGTGACCGTGAAAAACTGCAGGATCGTTGATGGTGATTATCGCCTTATACTGGCGGAAACGCTTTCATACTTTCGGGGAAAGGAGACAACCTATTACCATAAAAGGACTCATGAAGGATTTTTAAGATTTCTTGTTGTAAGAAAAGCCGTCAAAACCGGAGAGATTCTCGTGGATCTTGTGACAACGTCCGATACTCCGAAGGATACGATCTGTACGGAAGTAAGTCTGCTTGATGACTGGAAGGAGACATTGCTGTCGCTCAAACTTTCGGGAAAGATCGTGGGAATCCTGCATACGATCGATGACCGGGTCGCTGATATCGTCGCAAACGATCATACGGATGTACTGTACGGTCAGGATTATTTTAACGAGGAGGTGCTCGGACTTAAGTTCAAGATCACCCCGTTTTCATTTTTTCAGACCAATACATTATCAGCGGAGGTGCTGTATTCCAAGGTAAGAGAGTACGCCGGCCTGGCTCTTGACAAAGGCGGAATAATATTTGACCTGTACTCGGGGACGGGGTCAATAGGCCAACTTATGTCAACCCAAGCCGATTCTGTTACAGGTATTGAGATTGTAGAAGAGGCAGTAAGAGCGGCAAATGAAAATGCTGAGAAGAATGGTTTACATAACTGCAAGTTCATCTCCGGCGATGTACTTAAAATGCTTGATTCGATCGAAGAAAGACCTGATCTCATAATCCTGGATCCTCCTCGTGACGGTATTAATCCGAAAGCCCTCGCCAAGATAGTTGATTACGGAGCCCCCAACATAATATATGTATCGTGTAAACCAACAAGTCTTGCCAGAGACCTTGAGTATATGATGAAAAGAGGGTATGAGCCGGTGAGGATCTGTCCGATAGATCAGTTTCCGGCTTCGGTTCATGTTGAAAGTATCGTGCTTTTACAGCGAATGAGCAACACCCGATCGAAAGAAATTACTCTTGATGTTGATATGGAGGATTATCATAGGATTAAGAGTGAAGGGAGATAGTTTTATGGCTGAAAGTCAAAACTTTGAATATAAAGAATCCTGGAGGGATGAATATCTGAAGTGGCTTTGCGGTTTTGCTAATGCTCAGGGCGGCACCATTTACATCGGTATCGATGATGCCGGAAATGTTGTCGGCATTAAGGATGTAAAAAAGCTAATGGAAGATATTCCGAATAAGATCCAGTCGGGATTGGGTATCGTTGCGGATGTGAATAAACATACTAAGGACGGGAAAGACTATCTTGAAATAAAGGTTGATCCGAGTTCATTTCCCATCAGTTATCATGGCGAATTTCATTACCGGAGCGGTGCGACCAGGCAGCAGCTGACAGGGATTGCTCTGACGGAATTTATCACGAAAAAGACCGGCGTCAGGTGGGAAGACGTAACGGTCGATGGAATTACCGTTGAAGATCTGGATGCGGAAAGCTTTAAGATTTTCAGAAGAGAGGCGCTTCGCAGCAAACGGATGACCGAGGCTGAACTTAATATTTCAAATGAGGAACTTTTGTCAAAGTTGAAGCTTTTATCAAACGGCAAGCTGAAGCGTTCTGCCGTGCTGTTGTTCTACGGTGATCCGAGTATTGTGCAGAACGGTAGTTATGTTAAAGTCGGCAAATTTGAGCGTGGAACAGTGGCGTATCATGATGATCTTGAAGGTTCACTTATATCAACGGCAGATAAGGTTGTGGATCTGATTTATCTCAAATATTTGAAGGCAAAAATCACATATGAACACGATCGGCGTGTAGAGACGTATCCTTTTGCGCGGAACGCCATCCGCGAAGCAATTTACAACGCCATCGCTCATAACTGTTATATGTACGGAACTCCAATACAAATACGGATCGAGGAAGAACAGATTATTATAAGCAACCGCTGTATCCTTCCTGAGGGATGGACTGCGGAGACCTTGATGCAGCCACATGATTCCATTCCATACAATCCTGACATTGCCAATGTCTTTTACAGAGCGGGATATATAGAAACCTGGGGACAGGGGATTCAAAAGATTTGTGATGAGTGCATAGCGCTTGGCGCGGAGCTTCCCAGGTATGAGATACTTGGAACCGGAATCAGAGTATATTTCCCGGCGTTCAGGAGTGCCATTAT
>JBGUNV010000265.1:0-5131 GCA_045117595.1 Lachnospiraceae bacterium | reverse complement strand
TTAATAACTGCCGTTATTATTTTGGAAGGAAGGAGTTTACCAAGTGAATTTGACAGTATCCTGTTCATGTTTTCCGAAAAATCTCTCAATATTCTCGCATCAAGTTCTTCTTCCGATAATGCCGGCTTCAGATCGATATATACCCTGACATCCTGCTTATAATCATCTTCACGAAGATATGTCGACGATGTAAGAACGAGCGGTCCCGAGATCCCGAAATGCGTAAAGAGCATCTCACCGAATCCGCTGTATTTTTCCCGTCCGTCGGTATAAACAGACAATACGATATTTTTAAGCGACAGTCCCTGCATATCCTTTACTGTACTATCATTGACGACAAAAGGTACAAGGGACGGTTCAGACGGTATTATCCGGACTTCGGTATCCTTCAGAAGATCTGTATATGATGCATCCGATCCTGTACCGGGATAACTCTTCCCTCCACAGGCCATGATGACACGGTCTGCCACTATCTTTTCTTTTTCGGGATCGTTCTTTATGATAACGGCCGATATTTTACTGTGACCTTCAGGATCATCCTCTGTAATAAGTTTCATGACCCTTGTATTCAGCAGTATCCTGACCCCGAGTTTTTCAAGCCTCAGCCGGAGGGCCTTGATGACATCGGATGAATGGTCGCTTTGCGGAAATACCCTGTTACCTCTCTCAACCTTTGTCCTCAGTCCCCATTTATTAAAAAGATCCACGGTTGTCGCATTATCCAGACCATGAAAAGCACTGTAGAGGAATTTCGGATTGGTCCTGATATTGTCAAAAAGCTCTTCCGCGGGACAGGCATTAGTAAGATTGCATCGGCCTTTTCCCGTCAGGAACAGCTTTTTACCCAGTTTCTCATTCTTTTCTATAAGCGTGACACTGCTGCCTCCTTCGGCAGCAGTTATTGCAGCCATCATGCCGGCAGGTCCGCCTCCAATGACCACTATATGCATATCCTAAAAGAATCCTTCTATAGTCTCTTTAAGAGTCGGCAGTATCTCCTCTGTGGTAAGATCAAGTTCACCGCAGATCGCCATACACGCCATACCATGCATGAATATGAACACCTTCATAAAAATATCACCGGCACGGTTCATGTCAAGATTCTTGATACGGCGAAGCTGCTTTATGACAAACCCGTTCTGTGCTCCGTTTATAAGATCATACATCGTATTGTTGTCATCATGCGGAGTCAGGAACAAAAGCTTGAAGAGATTCAGTTCCTTCTTGGCAAATGATATATAACATAATCCGAGATCAACAAAAGGAGTCTCCTCCTTCTGTTCATATTCAAGACAGAACTCCTCATAGTAGGCCTTAGCCTTTATGAAAACCTCATTTGAGAGTTCCTCCATATTCGAATATACACGAAATATAGGCTGAGTACTGCACGAAATATGTGCTGCGAGTTTACGGGCTGTGAGCATCTCCATGCCCTGAGTCCTGACAAGATCGAATGCCCCGTCTAAAATGATCTGCTTGGTTATCTGTTCTTTTCTGGCCATAATACCCTCGAAATATGTAATAGTATTAAGCTTTCCCCTTCAGACCCTTTATTATGTTTTCCCCTACACATAAACAGACAGTCACAACGGACTGCCTGTTTATTGTAACACACGTTATGATATTTTGCATCATAAAATTACAAAATTTCAATAATTTTTGAAGCGTATATTAAACCGGATAAGCACCTGAAGCCGTATCGGCTTTTGCAAGATCAACCTTCTCCTGCTGAGCCTGGCGATACTTGAAGAAATCAACTGCAACCTGAGGGAACAATGCGTATGACAGCACATCCTCATCCTGCTGCTTGTACTGCTTCATCTCCGATTCAAGAGTCTCAAGCTCCGGCTTGTCATGTCCCGTAGCCTCTGCCGAACGGGCCGTGGATCTCTTCTCGCCCGGAATAACCTTATTGATAACTTCCTCACTCATGGGCTTAACTGTCTGACCGTAGTTACCTCTTAAGAGATCCTTGAACTCACCTGTTGCCATCTTATATCTCTCGCCCATAAGGACGTTGAAGATGGCCTGTGTTCCGACGATCTGTGATGAAGGTGTAACAAGAGGCGGCTCACCGCAGTCCTTACGAACCTTGGGGATCTCCTCGAGAACTTCCTGATATTTATCCTCTGCATTCTGCTCCTTGAGCTGGGAAACCATGTTCGAGAGCATACCGCCGGGAACCTGATAAAGCAGCGTCTTGATGTTAACACCGAGAACCTTTGTACTCATAAGTCCGGATTCAATGCACTCCTCTCTGTAAGGACGGAAATAATCAGCTATCTCGGCAAGCTTGGTCTGTGAATATCCCGTATCATAAGGTGTACCCTTAAATGCTTCAACCATAACCTCTGTAGCAGGCTGACTGGTTCCGAGTGCAAACGGTGAGATCGCACAGTCAATAACATCAACTCCGGCTTCAACGGCCTTAAGGTATGTCATTGATGCCTCGCCGGACGTATAGTGTGTATGAAGCTGGATAGGAAGCTTTGTGTTTTCCTTCATGGCCTTGATAAGTTCTTCGGCCCTGTAGGGAAGAAGAAGACCTGCCATATCCTTGATACATATCGAGTCCGCTCCCATCTCTTCGATCTTCTTGGCGGTATCTGCCCAATACTCAAGTGTATATGCATCTCCAAGCGTATAGGAAAGTGCTACCTGAGCGCTTCCTCTTCCTTCCTGCTTCTTGACGCGGTTTGTTGCATCAACGGCAGCCTGAAGGTTACGAAGATCGTTAAGGCAGTCAAAAATCCTGATTATATCAATACCGTTTGCAACAGACTTTTCAACGAATGCATTAACAACGTCGTCAGCATAAGGTCTGTATCCGAGTATGTTCTGTCCTCTGAAAAGCATCTGAAGCGGTGTCTTCTTAAATCCGTCCTTAAGCTTTCTGAGTCTCTCCCACGGATCCTCTTTAAGGAATCGAAGAGATGCATCAAATGTGGCACCACCCCAGCACTCGATCGAATGATATCCTATCTCGTCCATCTTATCTATGATGGGGAGCATGATCTCGGTGGGCATTCTTGTAGCGATCAGGGACTGATGCGCATCACGCAGAACGGTTTCCATTATGCCAACCGGTTTTTTTGAAACTTCACCCATTTTATTATCCTCCATAATAAACATTGATTATTGTGTTCAGGTGTCCGCTTATCAGAACACTCCGAAGATGGCCATGAATGTACCGGCCGCTACGGCCGTACCGATAACTCCGGCAACATTCGGTCCCATGGCGTGCATGAGAAGGAAGTTCGTCGGATCCTCTTCGGCACCGACTTTTTGCGATACACGTGCTGCCATAGGCACTGCGGAAACACCGGCCGATCCGATAAGCGGATTAACCTTACCGCCGGTAAGTACACACATGATCTTACCGAAAATGATACCGGCTGCCGTACCGAAGGCAAATGCAATAAGACCGAGTACAACGATCTTGAGCGTGTTGGCATTAAGGAATGCTGCAGCAGATGTTGTTGCTCCGACCGATGTACCGAGCAGGATAACAACGATATACATAAGCGCATTACTTGCTGTATCCGTGAGCTGTCTGACCACTCCCGACTCTCTGAACAGATTACCGAGCATCAGCATACCGACCAGGGGAGCCGTTGTGGGAAGTATCATACATACAACTATAGTAACTATTATAGGGAACAGAATCCTCTCAAGCTTTGAAACCGGGCGAAGCTGTTCCATTTTGATCTTACGTTCCTTTTCAGTAGTAAGCAGTTTCATGATCGGCGGCTGAATTATCGGCACAAGTGACATATACGAATATGCCGCCACGGCGATCGGTCCGAGAAGTCCGGTCTGTCCGAGCTTACTTGCAAGGAATATTGATGTAGGGCCGTCAGCACCACCGATGATCGCGATGGCTGCGGCTGCCTTGTCATTGAATCCCATGGCTATAGCCATGAAATATGCGGCGTAGATACCGAACTGAGCTGCCGCACCAAGCAGAAAACTCTTGGGATTTGCGATCAGCGGACCGAAATCGGTCATGGCACCGACACCCATGAAAATAAGCGACGGCAGAATTGCCCATTCATCCAGCTTGTAGAAGTAGTACAGCAGTCCGCCCGTTCCGTTTGCGGCCTCTTCTATCTTCAACATGATATCGGGATATATATTAACCAGAAGCATGCCGAATGCAATGGGAGTCAGCAACAGCGGTTCAAATCCTTTCGCTATTGCCAGATACAGAAAAGTGCATGCAACAATTATCATCAGATAGTTTCCCCAGGATAGCCCGAGAAATGCCGTCTGTTGCAACAGATTTCCGAATGTATTTGCTACATAAGACATTTTTTATCCTCCAAGTATATCCTTTTGATATCAGTTAAGTGTTGCCAAAAGCTGTCCTGCCGCACAAGCATCACCTACTGCGCAGTCGATGCTCGCAACTGTTCCGTCCTTAGGTGCAACAACCGGGATCTCCATCTTCATGGCTTCAATGATTATCACTGCATCCCCTGCCTTAACCTCTGCACCTACGCTTGTCTCGATCTTGAATACCTTTCCTGCAGCTCCGGCTTCGATCTTAACAGATCCTGCTCCTGCAGATGCAGCCGGCTTGGCAGCAGCGGGTGCTGCGGGCTTTGCTGCGGGTTTTGCTGCGGGCTTTGCAGCAGGTGCGCCGCTTCCCGTTCCTTCTTCTACTGTTACGTCATATACGTTTCCATTAACGGTAATTGTATAGTTTTTCATCATTAATCCTCCTGCTTTGACTTATATATTCCAAACACTGTTCTTTCTTCTTGTGATAGATCTGACAACAAAACCATCTGTCGATGATGAACTGCCTTCTGTTGCGGCAATTGCAGCCGTGATAACGGCAACGAGCTCAAGATCATCTTCTTCCTGTTCTTCCTTCTCGATGATCTGTGCGATCGTATTATCAACTGCGGATGTTTTTACATCCTCGACCTTATCATTCTTCCCAAATGCAGCCTGTATCTTCGGGATGAAATTAAACAGACTGATTATCACGGAAATAATGATAAGAACTATGAATACCGTTCCCATACCAAGCAAGGTATTAAGTCCGGCCTTCTTCATCTTTTCCCCGAAAGTCCAGTTGATGTTTGTTGTAAGCGAATTGAGTGTCTTGTACAGATCATCCTTG
>JBGUNV010000264.1:0-2781 GCA_045117595.1 Lachnospiraceae bacterium | reverse complement strand
ATAGAGACGGTGCCGGTGCCAGTGATAAACCTCATGAGCGATAGTGTTGTTCACACAGCCGCTGTTCCGCTGCCAGTAGGTATAAGCATCAATCAGAATAGTTCCTCTGGGAACTTCCTGTTCTTTCTCAGAGGTCTTGAAAAGATCGTAGATCTTGACTGTTCCGGGAGAGAAGCAGATCTGACCGAAGATGGTGAAGTCATCAGTGATGCGATATCCCTGGATGACTTTGAGACCGAGTTTCTCTTTGGCGATATCTTCAATCGGGACGCGGAGCGGTTCTTCAAGTGCTTCTGGATAATACTTCTCCAGAAAGGCTGTGGCTTCTTTGTCGAGATCCTTACGGTAGATGATAGGTACAATACTCTTTGATGCTGCAACACCGGCAGAAGACGGCTTTGTGTCTTTGCTCCAAGGCTTTACAGACGAAACTGTTAAGGATTCAAGTTTATCGGTGATAACGGCTTCGCATGACGCAATCAGCCATTGTGATGTTTCTCCAGACATGTCACCATGGTATTCATCAAATTGCTGTAATTCGATAGTACAGCTAAGAATCGCATCGAAGAAGAGAGAGTCTTCATCAATACGGATATGTGTGGCATATTCGAGCAGCATGTCCAAAAGCATGGCGGTATCAGGATACTTAATGCGGGACATGCTGAGGTTCAGCGTAGTCGGGTGTGCTGCAATATAATTATTCACTGATTCCCAGATAGGGCGGTAACAAATCTTGTATATAAATTCTTCAATCTCATTCTGAGCTTTGCTCATTCTAAGACACCTCTTTTCGTAGAAGTGCCCGCTGGTTGCGGGCGAAATGATACAAATAGAATTATAGCACTTATTTGGAGAATTTTCAATTAAAAGCGGTGTCAATTCGTGCGTATGTGGAGATTTTTACTTGTAGATTTTCGAGACGAGTGGTATAATGGAAACTGTATTGGTATGCGTAGTTACCTGATGACATATATGTTTTGGGAATGAACCGAGAGGACTGCACTATGGAAGTTAGTTACAAGAAGCTTTGGAAGCTACTTATCGACAAAGATATGAAGAAGAAAGACCTTCAGGCAAAGGCCGGAATCAGCTGGACTTCTGTCACAAAACTGTCCAAGGGCGAAAATGTGAGTATGGAAGTTCTGATGAAAGTGTGTAAAGCGCTTGAATGCAATATCGGCGACATTATGGATCTGATTCCGGAAGAAGGTGATACGAATGGCGAGCTCAAAGAAGAATGATGTTATTAGCGTTGCTCCGCCTCACAGTATCAAGAAGTTTGAGTTGATTTCAGAGTATGTAAAGGCCTGGATCAACATTCTTATGCTGAACAAAAAGTGCAGGGGCATTGTCTACATAGATTGCATGTCAAATAGTGGCGTGTACTATGATGACCAAGGTAATGAAATAAAAGGCACACCGCTTCTTGTTTCTGAGATCATTGCTGAAGCTATGACCAGATATACAGACAAGCAGGCATACGTATATTTCAATGACCTTGATTCCAGAAAAATTGACCTGCTTAAGACAAGGATTCCGAGGCAGACAAGCAATTTTACAATTTATACGGAATCTATGGATGCAAATGTGCTGCTTAGAAAAATTGGTAGCCAGTTTTCATCCATGTTCAGTGACATGCATTTTTTGCTTGTTTACGATCCGTATGATGCTCATATCGAATGGGATGCAATGATGCCGTTCCTGAAAAACTGGGGCGAGATCATCATTAACCACATGGTATCCGATACGATCAGAGCCGCTAAGATGGCAAAGAAGCCGGAAGTTATCGAGAAGTACGAGGAAACATATCAAACCACGATCGATGAACTGATTTCATTCGGCAGCGACAGAAATGCTTTCGAGAAAAAGATTGAACAGATCATTCTTGACTTTAGCGGAAGAAAAGAAGGTCGCTATTATGTTGCTGCCTTCCCGTTCTTCAATAGCAATAACTCCGTGGTTTATAACCTGATTCACTGTACCGGTCATCCGACAGGATTTGATCTTTTCAAGTCTACGGCATGGAAGACTTTTGATGATCAGTCTTCCGGAAAGAAAACCAATGATGGAAATGATGATGGTTATGAGCAACTGGTAATGAACTTTGAGACCGGCGAGGTTGGATACGAGCATAAAGAAGATGATGCTCATTATACACTGCGAGATATTGCGGCTTATTTGCAACAGCATTTTCGCGGAAGGCAGGATGTTCCGAAGGATGAAATATCAGAGTACTTGTTTGAGCATCCTGTGTTCCCAGTCAGAGACTACAGCAGAAAAACTTATAATGCATTAAAGAAATATTACGGTGCTGTAGTTCACAGAAATACCGTAACATTTTCAGATAGGAGTTGCTAAAGATGCCAAAAGTGGAAGGCTACATAAAAAGAAAATCCATGCTGTACAAAACAGGCGTAGAGTATGGAGATTATACATTGAATTTCGTGCAGGGGTGTGCACATGGATGCCGGTATCCTTGCTATGCCTTCCTGTTGAAGAAACGATTTGGGCAGATTAAAACGTATGAAGATTGGCTGAAGCCTTATCTGGTATCAAATACGCTGGAAATCCTGGATAAGGAAATCCCACGTCTCAAAGATAAGATCAAGTCCGTACAGCTCTGCTTCACAACGGATCCCTTCATGGTGGGATATTCTGAGATTGAGAAAATGAGTCTTGATGTTATAAAGAAGCTGAATGACGCGGGGATAAAGTGTACAGTCCTTACCAAGGGAATCCTGCCGATCAGTCTGGCAAAGTGTTCCAAGGATAATGAGTACG
>JBGUNV010000263.1:0-70253 GCA_045117595.1 Lachnospiraceae bacterium | reverse complement strand
TGACAGTGCGATCAAGCATGTTGACCGGAAGAATATGTCGCATTTTATGGATGTTCTGCTTGCAAAGCGTTATGATGATGATGATTATATCGTTTTGCGGGAGAAGGATTTTCTGAACTGAACGGATAATCATAATAACGGGGGTTATTAACATGGCGGGTTCTAAACAAATCAGTCCGTTTATCACGGACATGGATCAGTACCTGTTTGGTATGGGTACTCATTATGATATTTACAAAAAGCTGGGAGCACATCTTTGCAGCAGGGATGGAAAGAACGGTGTGTATTTTGCCGTATGGGCTCCTAATGCCAAGGAAGTCATTCTCATTACGGACTATAACGGATGGAATGAAGACGAGTATCATATGAAAAGGCTCGAACCGGCGGGGAT
This sequence comes from Lachnospiraceae bacterium, assembly GCA_045117595.1. Taxonomy (GTDB): domain Bacteria; phylum Bacillota; class Clostridia; order Lachnospirales; family Lachnospiraceae; genus UBA2868. Next base: position 69,862 of record JBGUNV010000263.1, on the reverse strand, counting down.
ACATGAGATATTCATTCCCGGAATGGGGATCGACAGTCTGTATAAATATCTTATCATTACCAATCAGGGCAAAAAACTGTATAAAGCGGATCCTTTTGCCAATAAAGCAGAACTCAGACCCGGAACTGCAAGCGTGACGGCGGATTATTCAAAGATCCGCTGGGCTGACGGTACATGGATGAGGAAGAGAAAAGAATCAAATCTGTTTGAATCTCCCATTGCTATTTATGAATGCCATATAGGTTCATGGATGAGACATCCCGGACGTGATGATGAGGGATTTTATACTTATCGTGAATTTGCCGACAGGATGACGGAATACCTTGTGGATATGCATTATACCCATATAGAACTTATCGGTATTGCCGAGCATCCGTTTGACGGGTCATGGGGCTATCAGGTCACGGGATATTATGCACCGACTACCAGATACGGCTCTCTTGAGGATTTTGCATATATGGTAAACAAATTCCACAAGAATAACATCGGTGTGATCCTGGACTGGGTACCGGCGCATTTTCCGAGAGATGCACACGGACTTGCTGATTTTGACGGTCAGGCTTTGTTTGAATATGCAGATCCCAGAAAGGGAGAACATCCCGACTGGGGCACCAAGATATTTGATTACGGAAAATCAGAGGTCAAGAATTTCCTTATTGCAAATGCGATCTTCTGGCTGAAGGAATTCCATATCGACGGTCTTCGTGTTGATGCCGTTGCATCGATGCTTTATCTTGATTACGGCAAGAAGGACGGTGCGTGGATACCGAATAAATATGGCGGAAATCATAATCTTGAAGCTATAGAATTCTTTAAACATCTGAATTCCTATATTAAGGGAGTGTTCCCCGGAGTCATGATGATCGCGGAAGAATCCACGGCGTGGCCGAAGGTGACAGATATACCCGAAAATGACGGTTTAGGATTTACTTTCAAGTGGAATATGGGATGGATGCATGATTTCTGCGACTATATGAAACTCGATCCGATATTCAGAAGAGATAATCACTATAAAATGACCTTTGCCATGAGCTATAATCAGGCGGAAAAATACATTCTTGTTCTGTCGCATGATGAAGTTGTACATCTGAAGTGTTCAATGCTTAACAAGATGCCGGGATTCTATGTTGATAAGTTCGCAAATCTTCGGGTCGGCTATACATATATGGTTGGTCATTCAGGCAAAAAGCTTCTGTTCATGGGACAGGAGTTTGCCCAGGATTCGGAGTGGAGCGAGGATCGGGAGCTTGATTGGGCACTTCTTGAGGATCCCCTGCATTCCGGAATGCAAAGTTATGTCAGGGAACTTCTTGCAATATATAAGAGTCATCCGTGTCTGTATGAGCTCGATCATGAATATGAAGGTTTTTCATGGATCAATGCGGATGATACTTATAAGAGTATTTATTCCTTTGTCAGATATGACAAAGCCAGAAAGAAGAGCCTTCTGTTTGTGCTGAACTTTACCCCGATCGAGAGGGGAGATTATCGTGTGGGAGTTCCCAAGAGCGGAAAATACAAACTTCTCCTTTCATCGGATGAAAAAAGATTCGGAGGTAACAGTGAGCCTTCAACAAAGAAGGTATATACTGCCGAGAAGATAAGCTGGGACGGAAGAGATTATTCTGTTGCCTATCCTCTTCCCGCATACGGCGCAGCAATTTTTGAATTCTGAATATGATATGAAATTGAGACCTCTTCAAAAGAAGGGGTCTTTTTGCATCAGTCGTAAAGTTTTTGGCACATATGTCCGAAATAAAATATAACAAAATGTGGACAGAGGACGCTTATGAACATCGAAATGATCAATAATCATAGCGCGAATCAGTTAAACGACAGTGAACACATCACATATGGCAAACCTGCTTTTCCCGATTCAAGGACGAAAACGGAGAAGATGGGATTTTCCTTAGACATTACGGGCACAGTTAGGGAGAACGCTGCATACGGTAAGGAAGAGCTTAAATCTGCGGAGGAGATTGCGCAGATGGCCGGAATGACAGATGTTTCCCTTCAGGGAGATTACATGGCCGTGATGTCTAATTCCATGTCTGACGAAGATTTCGCAAAATTAATGGAAGACGGTATCAATCCTGCAAAGATACCTGCAGGGGAGACTGTCACAAATCTTGACCGTATAAAGATCAGGATGGCTGAGGCAGGAACTACGATAGCCGGATACAACGATGATCTTACCGAGGAAGATATAAAAGCAGTACTCGGCAACAGCATAAACGCCGGAAAGATCATTGCGGATACGCTTGCTTCGGCAGATCTGCCTGTATCTTCGGACAATATCTCGGCAGTTAAAGAGACGGTCATGATGGCAGATAATCTGAAGCCCTTAACTGACGAAGCCAGGGCTTATATGATAACCGAGAAACTGGAGCCTACGGTGGATAATCTGTACAAGGCAGAATATTCGGCAGCCGCCAAAGTGACAACATCTGACGGTGTTCATTTTGACGGAGCGGCAACTTATGCCGGAAGCAGTATCACGGAACAGTCATGGGATCTTTTAAAGGATCAGGCTGAGGAAGTTATCAGGGAAGCCGGAATGGATGTAACTGACGATACCGTTTCCGATGCGAAGTGGATAGCACTTCATGAGATACCCCTGACAACAGAAACCATCAATGCGTATGAACAGATAAAAGATATTGAACTGCCTGCAGATCCCAGGGATGTGATAGCAGCTGCAACGGTCGCTCTCGAAGAAGGCAGAAGTCCGAAAGATGCAGATCTGACACGGACAAAGAGTATTTATGCAAAGGCTTCCGAGATAGTGGAGCACTTTATGAATATGGAAGATCCGGAAGATCTGACCAGACGCAGGCAACTCGAAGAAGTCAGGCTTGTCATGACCAAGGAAGCCAGTCTGACTCTTCTCAAAAAGGGTATAGAGATAGAAACCACTCCGCTTGAGGAGCTGGTAGATAAATTGCGGGAAGCAGAGAGAGAATTCTGGAAGCCGGTATTTACCGCCGGAGACGGAAGATCATCTGACAAGATAGAGACATCCCCCGAAGAACTTGATGAAAAGATAAACCTTTATAAGCAGACACGTCAGGTAATAAGCGAGATACCGCATATGCCTGTCAGGGTTATAGCCGACAGAGCCGGTTCTGAAGATTTCAGTCTGAATTCGATCAAAGAGGCGGGAGAGCCCCTTAAGGCGGTATATGAGAAGGCGGGAGAGACGTATGAAGCACTTATGACAGCTCCCCGTGCCGATATGGGAGATTCGATACGAAAAGCATTCCGGAACGTGGATGATATTTTGACCGACCTTGATATGGAATTAAACGAATCCAACCGTAAGGCAGTCAGAACTCTCGGATATGCGGGAATGATGATAAACCGCGAATCTATCGATAATATCAGAAACGCAACCCACTCTGTTGAAAGGGTTATCTCACTTATGACTCCAGCAAAGACTCTTTCAATGATAAGGGACGGTTATAATCCGCTCAGTGAGAATATATACGAACTGGAAAAAACATTGTCTACGGAATCATTTGAGGAGGCAGGGGACAAGTATTCAAGGTTCCTTTTAAAACTTGAGAAAAGCGGAAACATAACCGAGGATGAAAAGCGGACATTCATTGGAATGTACAGGCTGTTCGACAAGATTGAAAAGCAGGATGGCAGAGTCATAGGCAATATCCTGTCATCAGGAATGGATCTTACCCTTGAAAACATGCTTAAAGCATACAGATCGAACCGCCATACGGATAATGAATATGTCATAGATGATGATTTCGGGCTGCTTGAGAGGGCGGTCGAAAAAGGGGAGACCATAACGTCCCAGTTAGAACGTACTTTTGATCAGCTTATAGCCTCCGAACCTGCAAAGGAATATATTGAACAAAAGCAGCGTGAGATAAGAGAAGCAGGAAGGTATTCAAAAGAAGCCGAGGATATACTCATATCCATATCAGAGCCGGTTACAGCTGAAAACATACTTGCCGTGAATGTGCTGACCGGAGGAATGGGTCCCGGATATAAGAAGATGTTCTCCCGCGAAAGATCATCGAAGGATGATGATAACGGATCCCGAAGAGAAGTCCTTTCCGAGGAAGATGCCAGGGAACTGGCAGATGGATTTGATGATCGGGAAAGTGCAGTGGCAGCCTACGAAAGATTTCTTGAAAAAGCAGGGAAAGTTGCTGCAGCGCGTACGATGGAAAGCGATCTGTATGAAGATGTACGCGAATATTCGATGATATATAAACAGGTGGGATTTGCCGCATCTCTTGCAGGAAGAGAGAGTTATGAGGTGCCGGTTCTGCTTGAAGACGGATGGACATCGATCCATCTTACGATAGAGCATAAAAACGGTGAATCCGGGAAGGTCAGGGCTTCTTTTGACAGTGATGCATACGGAAGAGTTGAAGCTTCATTTGTATTAAAGGAAAGAGGAGTGGACGGACTGGTTGTATCGGATTCACGTGCCGGGGTTGATAATCTGAAGCTTATTGACGATAAAATAAAAGAAGGATTCCATAGGGAAAATATGGAAACTGCAAATCTTTCATATGTTTTTTCACGAAATCGCGGTAATGAGAGTCATATCCCCGGAACGGATAATCCGGCTCCATCAAACAGGAGTCTTTACAGGATCGCAAAAGCATTCATAGGAGCCATTCAAACGGTTTGATAAGACAACAGCAAAGGAGACAGACATGAAGATCAATTCAAACATGCAGGCACTTGTAGCACAGAACGTACTTCGGACAAATGAGGAGAAGCATTCTTCCTCCACAGAGAGACTGTCCTCGGGATTCAAGATCAATCATGCCAAGGATTCACCGGCGGGAATGGCAATTTCCAACCGGATGAACGCTCAGATCAAGAGCCTTTACAAGGCCAAGGATAACGCAAGCAACGCGGTTAATGTTGTACAGACGGCTGACGGAGCTCTGACGGAAGTTCACAATATGCTTCAGCGTATGAATGAGCTCGGAGTTAAGGCTTCAACCGGAACTCTTACAACATCAGACAGAGAAGCGATACAGAAGGAAGTGGATGCTCTCAGAAAAGAGATCGATCGTGTAGCAAAGGATACCGAATACAACACACAGAACCTTCTCGGCGGTGAACAGCAGATGAAGGGGTATACAAACTATACTAATTCAGGTGTCAAGGTAATAGACTATGACCTTGATTTCCCCAAGGGAAAATACAAGCTTGATATCAGTTCGACCACAAGTCCGGTACTTAAGAATGAGGTTGGAACGGATGTTTCGAATCTTAAGGATATCGTCTGTGAGGATGGTCGGTGTACAGCTACAATGAATGACGGATCAAAGTTGATCGTTTCATATACCGAAACAGCCCATCCGGGAGACGTTGAGCTTGATATTACAGGGATAGGAGGTATGAAGATCCAGGTTGGAACCTCCACGGGACAGGAGATACAGGTTGTTATCCCGAAGATGGATCCGGTATCTCTTGGTATCGAGGATATTGATATGCGAACCGAAGAGGGTGCAAGAAAATCTCTTGAAGATATAAGTAAAGCGATAGAATACGTATCTTCGGCCCGCTCCGGACTTGGTGCATACCAGAACCGGTTAGAGTCAACAGTTGCGGCTCTTGCGGAGACAACAGAGAATCTCGAACAGTCCTATTCAACCATCAAGGATGTTGATATGGCTGAGGAAATGGTTGATTACACGAAGCTCCAGGTACTCGTACAGGCCGGAACGAGCATGCTCGCACAGGCTAATGAGCAGCCGCAGCAGGCTCTGCAGCTTCTTCAATAGAATATCCTCAGAGGAGTGATCATATGACCAGAGAACGTATTCAGGAATATACACTTAAGATAACAAATGCATCCGCAACAGATCTTATCGTGATACTCTATGACATGGCTGTTGAATATATTGATGCGGCAAAAGAGTGTTTTGCAGCCAATGATCATGAGGGTGCAAAGGTTCAGTGCACAAATGCCGGCAGAGTACTCGGGGATCTGATAACTTCATTGGATTTTACATATGAGATATCGTTTCCGCTGTTTCGTATATACGAATTCATATCCCGTGAAGTATCGATGTGTGTGATAAAAAATGACGGGTCAGCTCTTAATGACTGCACAAGGCTTTTGTTGGAGCTTAAGGAGTCATTTGAGAAGATCTCAAAACAGGATGAGTCAGGCCCCGTGATGACCAATTCCCAGACTGTGTATGCGGGTCTGACATACGGCAGGGGAACACTTAATGAGAGTACCTCGTATCCGTCAGATAACAGAGGATATAAAGTATAGTGATATTTGACAAAAATAAGGCCTTCGGAACCTGTTCCGGGGCCTTATTTTTATATAGATTCACGAAAATAGATTTCTTTAGTCACAGGCATTTACTAATCTGAAGTCATCTTTTATAATCTGTGATATTCAAAGCATACAGATCATTCGGATCATTTATCGTATCTTTTTTCTTCATACCGGTTCCGGATCATATCCCACCAGTATCAGAATAATAAAAAGGAGGTAGTTTTGACTGATTCATTAACATATACAGATGCCAAGAAAAAGGTATTCGGCGCAGTATGCGAGAAACTTGTCAGGATCCCGGGGGCAGGGGATGAACAGGTTATTAAGATGATCAGAGAATGTATCATGGCAGACAGGGATTCGGAAAATCTGACGCCCAGACAACGGTCGCAGATGTGTCATGATGTTTTTAACAGGATCCGCAGGCTGGATGTTCTTCAGGATATACTTGATGATGACAGCGTAACCGAGATCATGGTGAACGGAACGGAAGAGATATTTGTGGAGCGAAGCGGAAGGATCGAAGGATCGGGGATAAGATTCGATTCCAGGGAAAGACTCTCGGATATCATCGGTAAGATCGCTGCAAATGTAAACAGAACGATAAATATGACATCGCCGATACTTGATGCAAGACTTGACGATGGTTCACGTGTCAATGCGGTTCTTGATCCGGTTGCCATAAACGGACCGTGTCTTACGATAAGAAGGTTTCCGAATGAACCGATTGACGACAGAACACTTATTTCAATGAATTCGGTAACCGGGTCCGTAATGGAGTATCTTCGAAAGCTGGTGATCAGCGGATATAATATTCTGATCAGCGGATCAACCGGATCCGGAAAGACAACTTTTTTAAATGTTCTTTCAGGATATATACCCAAGGACGAGAGGATTATCACGATCGAGGACAGTGCTGAGCTTAGGATCATGGGGATCAGAAATCTGGTCAGGATGGAGACGAGAAGTGCAGCAGGCGGCGGATGCAGGGAGATAACGATCAGGGATCTGATCAAAACCTCCCTGCGTATGCGCCCCGACAGGATCGTGGTCCGGGAAGTCAGGGGGGAAGAAGCCAGTGACATGCTGCAGGCTTTTAACGTGGGCCAGGACGGATCATTGTCTACCATACATGCAAACAGTGCAGAAGATGCCATATCAAGGCTTGAGACCATGATAATGCTTTCAACAAACATACCGATTGAAGCCCTTAGAAGACAGATAGCGTCAGGTGTCGATATCATAATACATCTGTCAAGGCTCAGGGATAAGAGCAGGCACGTTCTTGAGATCAGAGAGGTCACGGGTATGTCGCAAGGTGAGATAAAAACATCGGAACTGTTTACATTTGTGGAGGAAGGTGTTTATGACGGCAGGATCAGGGGAAGTCTTGTAAGAAAAAACAGCCTTACCAATACGGAGAAGCTTGTCAGGAGAGGGTTGGATCTTGAAGAATAAAGCAGGAGAACTTAAGGCAAAGGAAGCAGTCGCAGCCTTTATTCTGTTTGTGTTATTAAGCGCGGTATCCTCCTGGCTTTTTTATGATTATTTACCTGCCATGCTTGTATTTTCTCCCGCGTTCTTTCTGTTCCTTAAAGCATTCAGGACCATCAAGAAGACAAAACGTGACGAAGAGCTGAAGGATCAGTTCATAAGAGCCGTAATATCCGTATCAACTTCGCTTGCGGCAGGTATGTCCCCGGAGAATGCTTTTGTTATGGCATATTCCGATATGGAAAAGCTGTATGGCAAAAGATCTGTGATCGCATATGAACTCGGGATCATAAATACAAGAGTTGCCATGGGAATAAGACTTTGTGATGCGCTGTACGAATTTGCCGGAAGAGAGAACATACCGGAAATATATGATTTTGCGGTAGTGTTTTCGGTTGCCAAGGAAAAGGGGACCGGATTCCAGCAGGTTATATCATCATGCGTGTCCGTTATGGAAGACAGGCTGAGATCGGAAAACGAAGCAAGGACAATGATACGTGCAAGACAGTATGAACAGCGCATCATGTGCATCATCCCACCGGGAATACTTATCTATCTCAGATTGTCATCCGGAAGTTTTATCGAAGCCCTGTATCATAATCCGCTTGGAATAACAGTCATGTCAATATGCCTTCTGACATATGTTTTTGCCGTGTTTATTTCAGAGAAGATAGGAGATGTCAGGATATGAAGATGCCGGGAATGTTTGTATCCGCAAAAACCGCCATGTACATAAGACAATTGTATCCGGGCAGTGAAGCTGAGCGGAAGATACGGCAGCTTGGAAGAAAAAAAGCTGCATTGTTTGCAGGGACAGTTGCCTTGACGATAATGCTGTTCATTCCGGTCTTCATATACGGACACAGAAAGCTTCAGGAGCCTGTCACGGCACTTGAGAGGAACGGATACGGGGAAGGTACAAGGACAGTAACGGTCCGGGCCCGTACCGAAAACGGATATGAAGATGATATCAGGATAGATGTACATGAAAAGAAATATACGGATCGGGAGATAGCCGAAATGTCCGAAAAGCTGGATGAGCAGTTGTGGACGGATATACTCGGGAATAATAAGGATCCGGAAAATGTGATATATGATCTGGATCTTCCGGATAGTATCGAAGGATACCCCTTCAGATTATCCTGGAGAAGCGAAAAACCATTGATACTGAGTACAAAAGGCGTGATAGACAGAAAAAGGCTGCAGCTTGAGGATCCCGATGATAATGGTGTAGAAGTGAGACTGTGCGCAAATCTCAGATATGAAGACTTTGATGAGGACAAATATGCTTATGTTATTATCCGACAGAAAAAGAAGGACGCCGGAGAGATCATGAAGGAAAGCATTGACACCGGTGTGATAGTAAGTGACAGGAAAACACAGAACCTTGACATACAGCTCCTTCCGACCACTGCCGGAGGGCAGCAGATCACATTTTATGATACATCGGTCAACAAAGGCTGGATCATACTGATCGTCGGAATTGGTGCCGCTTTTTTTCTGATGGCGCAAAAGGACCGGAAAATAAAGGAGGAAGCCGAAACAAGAAAAAGGCAGATAGAGGAGGATCATCCCCTGATACTTAACCAGTACATGCTGTATTTCATAGCCGGAATGAATCCCCGCGCCATCTGGTCGGGTATATGTAAAAGATATGAGGATAGCCCCAATGGCAGAAGTTCGGGAAAAAGATACGCATATGAGGAAATGCTTGCTGCAAGGAACATGATGGATGAGGGATGCAGTGAGCTGTCGGCATATGATGAGTTTGCAGAGCGCATTGACAATATCAGATACCGTTCGTTCATTGCATTTGTCAAACAGGCAGTGGTGAAAGGGAATGATGGACTGTACGACATTTTATACGAGGAAGCGGATAAGGCACAGCGTGAAAAAAACAACCTTGTAAAGAAAAGGGCTTCGGAAGCAGAAACCAAGCTTCTTCTGCCCATGTTCATGATGCTTCTGGTCGTGTTGGTTGTAGTGATGGTCCCTGCATTTATCGAACTGAACCGATGATCATTCCTGGCGGATCATTTTGCTTGCCCTCACCTGACCGATCATTCCCGTCGCCATGCTGTAATCGATACCTTTGCATGCGCTTGGCGACTGTCCGAAGTGACGTTTAAAGGCCTTGGAAAAGGTGAATGTATCTCCGTAGCCTACGGCGGAAGCTATATCACTTACACTCATACGGTCTTCCGACAGCATCTTGATAGCCATTTTCATACGATAGGTCATGAGATATTCCTGAAGTGAATACCCGGTGGCATCCTTGAAAAGCCTTGTCAGGTAACTTCTGTTAAGCCCCAGAGCCACGGCTATCTGTTCTATCTTGACCGGTTCGGAATATTTCAGCTGTATATATGAGATGACATTCTTGACATATACGAGGGAATTGTCGAATTCAACTGCCGGTTTTGATTTTGATCCTTCTATCATGTAATCACAGATCTTATATAATGTTCCCACACAGTAATACTGTCTTGTATAGTTGTCGAGTATATCCTTTGCCAGAGCCTCGATCGTATCTGCGCAAGGGGCCGGACCATATACGGGATTGTCCGGGGTAAGACCGGCTTCTTTGAGTATCAGGGGTATCTTGGGACCTCCTATGTGAAACCATATATATTCCCAGGGGTCGTCCTTATCGGCCTGATAGAATGTTCTGGTATCGGAAGGGATCAGAAATATCTGATGCGGACCGACATTATACTGTCTGCCGTTAAGCCGGAGGATGCCTTTCCCGTTTACCACAAAATGAATGATTATGCGGTTTTTGACCAGATGTTCATATGAATACAGAGGCTCGCACTTGTTGGTTCCGAGCTCGTACAGATAGAAATCGTCGGAATCTTCATAATTGACAAATTTACAAAAATCACAACCTCTGAGTTCCTGCGGCATATTCTTACCTCCTTAAGGTTATCCGGCAAAAGGGACATACCATACGTATGTAGTATTATAACACAGGCATGTCATTTTAGTGCAATGAAATAGGGAAGTTGATGATATCCTAATCACAAATTGACATCAAAAAATCAAATTATGCCATTAGATTTTAGTCATAACCGATATATACTTTATAATACCTTTATCCGACTGCGAATTTATGATTGTAACCTGTTTTTTATGAAAGGGTTAACCAATGGACATTATTTGGAACAAAACATCAGGTCAGTTTCATCTGTATAACGACAGTATCAGTTATATCATCGGGATTGCTCAGGGTGGTGAACTGACAAATCTGTATTTCGGCAAAAGGATACATGTTAAGGATGATATGTCCTACGTTATCTTTCGCATGGGAATGCCAAACGTCGTTGTAGATGCGGATACCGAAAGCTATTCGATGGAACTTAACCGTCAGGAGTACCCTTCTTTCGGAAGAACGGATTTCGGAACCCAGGCTTATGAGATGGAAACGGCCAACGGGTCCAGGATAAGTTCCTTTGAATACAGGAATCACAGGATCTTTTCCGGAAAGGCCGGGATCAGGGACCTTCCAGCAACTTATGCGGATGATGACGAGGCAATGACACTTGAGGTTGAATTATTTGATGAGGTGGCGCAGACGACGCTTACCCTGTCATACACCATTTTCGACAAGTATCCCGTTATAGCAAGACATGCTGCCTTTACCAACCGGGGAGATCAGACTGTTAAGCTTACAAGGGCCCTGTCATGCTGTCTGGATCTTCCGGATCAGGATTATGAGTGGATGCAGTTTACAGGTGCATGGGCACGGGAGCGTATACCCGAAACGAAAAAGCTCGGAACGGGCACTACGTCCATAGAGTCAAAACGCGGAGTATCAAGTGCGAATCAGAATCCTTTTATCATCATCAAAAGACCGCATACGGATGATTTTGACGGAGAGGCATTCGGATTTTCCTTTGTTTACAGCGGTAACTTCATTGCTGCAGCCGAAGGAGGCACACACGGACGACTGCGCATACTTATGGGCATTCATCCCGATCGCTTTACGTGGCCTCTGGAAAAGGGAGAGACATTTGAAACCCCGGAGGTTGTCATAGCCATGACGGACAAGGGTCTTAATGATCTGAGCCAGACCTATCACAGCCTGTATAACAACAATCTTGTAAGGGGAAAATGGAAAAATGAGCCGCGCCCCATACTTAATAACAACTGGGAAGCAACATTCATGAATTTTACCGAAGAGGATATTCTTCGTATCGCTTCAAAGGCAAAAGAGGCCGGAGTAGAGCTGTTTGTTCTCGATGACGGATGGTTCGGAGAGCGAAATGATGATTTTGCGGGACTTGGCGACTGGATAGAAAATCCGAAAAAACTACCTCAGGGGATGGCAGGTCTTGCAAGAAAGATCAATGCAATGGGACTGAAGTTCGGATTCTGGATAGAGCCGGAAATGGTAAATCCCGACAGCAATCTTTACAGGAGACACCCTGACTGGGTATTATCGGCACCGGGGATAAAATCATCCCTTGGAAGACACCAGCTGGTACTTGATTTTTCGCGGCAGGAAGTCGTGGATCATATTTATAACATGCTCTGTAAGGTTATGAGCGATGCCCCGATAAGCTACATTAAATGGGATATGAACAGATCTCTCACGGAAGTCTTCAGTCTTGATGCGGGTGCCGGAGAGCAAGGTACTATATACCATAAATACGTTATGGGTGTATACAACCTGTATTCGAGACTTATAGAAGCCTTTCCGGATATCCTCTTTGAGTCATGTTCTTCCGGGGGTAACCGGTTTGATGCGGGAATGCTTTATTATGCGCCTCAGGCATGGTGTTCGGATAATACGGATGCGATCGACAGGATCCGGATACAGTATGGCAGCTCATACGGGTATCCGATAGTATCAATAGGATCTCATGTATCGGCAGTACCAAACCAGCAGACCGGCAGGAGAGTATCCATAGCAACGCGGGCAAATGTCGCATATTTCGGGACCTTCGGATATGAACTCGATCTTAACGAGTTAAGTGACGATGAGTTTGACGAGGTAAAGAAACAGATCGAATTCATGAAGAAGTACCGCGCAATTATCCAGTTCGGTAAGTTTTACAGGTTAAGATCTCCTTTTGAGACGGATCAGGCTTCATGGATGGTGGTTTCCGAGGATAAGAATACGGCAATAGTCGCATTTTACTGCCTGAGGAGCAATGTAAACACGTTGCCCGGATTTTTAAGGCTTGCCGGGCTTGATCCCAACAAGCTGTACAGGATGGAGGGAGAAGATTATTACGGAGACGAACTTATGAACATGGGTATCACACTTACGCGGTTTTACGATAACGGTTTTACGATATCTGAAGACTATGCATCTTTCGTAACGGTTATAGAAGCTGTGTAAGGATTGAAACCCGAATGACATTCAAGTCACAAATTGACATTAAAACTACACGAATTACCATGTGAAACACATGTCAGATTGTTTATCATGATACTGCAATCGGACAAGGGCGGATGATCGGATATCATCCAAATTGCAACGAACAATGGTTCACATTTGTTTAGGAGGAAAGACTTTTATGAAGAAGAAGGTAATTGCTATTTTGTTAAGTGCTGTTACTGCTGTTTCAATGATCGGTTGTGCCGCCGCAGCTCCTGCAGCTCCTGCTCCCGCAGCAACTGAAGAGGCAGCTCCCGCAGCAGAAGAAGCTGCACCCGCTGATGAAGCAACTGAAGAGGCAGCTCCTGAGAGTATCGGAAGCAGCGTAGAGGGTGAACTCTCGGTTACTATCTGGGATGAAGGACAGAGACCCGGACTCCAGCAGATCGTTGACGAGTGGAGTAAGGAATCAGGCGTTAAGGCTACTATCCAGGTTGTTGACTGGAACAACTACTGGACACTTCTTGAAGCCGGTGCAACAGGCGGAGAGCTTCCCGACGTGTTCTGGATGCATTCAAATGTAGCTCAGAAGTATATGGAAAACGACCAGCTTCTTGATCTTACAGACAAGATCGCAGCAAGCGACAAGATCGATCTTAACAACTATTACGAAGGTATCGTTAATCTGTACAAGTCAAACGACAAGCAGTATGCGGTTCCCAAGGATATCGATACCATCGCTCTGTGGTACAACAAGACTATCTTTGATGAGATGGGAGTTCCTTATCCCGATGACACATGGACATGGGATGATTTTGCAGCAAATGCCAAGAAGCTTACAAATGATGATCACTGGGGATATGCAATCGCTCCCGGTAACAACCAGGAAGGTTACTACAACACGATCTATTCAATGGGCGGCTATGTTATAAGCGACGACAAGAAGACCTCAGGAATGGATGATCCTAATTCGATCAAGGCTATCCAGCTCTTCACTGATATGATCGCAGACGGTTCCTGTCCTGATCTTGCAACTGTATCAGAGACAGCTCCCAACGAGCTCCTTTGCGCAGGCAAGGTTGCAATGTCCATCAACGGTTCATGGATGCTTGCAGGATACCGCGACAATGAATATGCAGCAGCAAACTGTGACGTAGCTGTTCTTCCTTTCACAAGCACACCTGATGACCGTGTATCGATCTACAACGGACTCGGCTGGGCAGCAGCAGCAAATACCAAGAATCCTGAGGCAGCATGGAGCCTTATCGAATACCTCGGATCCAAGGAAGCTCAGCTCAAGCAGGCAGAACTCGGCGTTACAATGTCAGCTTACAAGGGAACTTCAGATGCATGGGTTAACAGCGTTGACTGCTTCGATCTTAACGGACATATGAAGATGCTCGATGCCAAGCTCGTATTCAGACCTTACTCAAGAGATACGACAGTCTGGGAAGACATGATGATCGAAAAGCTTCAGGATTGCTGGACAGATGCAAGCAAGACAGAAGAAGTCTGCAAGGATATCGCAGCTGAAATGAACGCAGACCTGGCAGAAGAATAATATTCCCGTCAGCCATGACAATATGGTAGGATAGGAAGTAAGGGTGCGCCTGGGGAAAAGCTCCCCGGGCGCATTTATTAAGAGCCGCAGGGCAAAATGAGTAACATAAGCTATAAAGGAGAGATCCATGAAGAAGAAACCTTCATCACGACAGATAAGTGAATTCGTGTGGGGATGGATATTTATCCTTCCGACTATGATCGGTCTTATCGTTTTGAACATTTACCCGATGATAGATACGATCAAACAGAGTTTTTACAAGACAGGTGATTTCGGAAAAGGCAACAAGTTTGTCGGCCTTGCAAACTATGATAAAGTTTTCGGAGATTCCGAAGTGTGGCAGGCTCTGGCGAACACGATAAAATATGCCATAGTGGAGGTTCCGTTTTCGGTTGTGATCGCACTGCTCCTTGCCGTGATCCTCAACAAGAAGCTTAAGGGCAGAAGTGCTTTCAGAACGATATTTTTCCTTCCGATGGTAGTTGCTCCGGCAGCCATTGCCATGGTTTGGAAATGGCTGTACAATTCGAATTTCGGGCTTATCAATAACACGTTCAATATCAAAGTCAACTGGATATCGGATCCGAAGATTGCGATCTATTCGATAGCTGTCATAGGAATATGGTCTGTTATCGGATATAACATGGTACTGTTTCTTGCCGGTCTTCAGGAGGTACCGAGAGACTATTATGAGGCGGCGTCACTTGACGGGGCCAATGAATGGCATCAGCTGATAAATATAACAATACCGCTTATTTCACCTACTATCTTCTTTGTAATCGTAACAAGGATCATAGCGGGTATGCAGGTATTCGATCTTATATACATGTTGATAGATCTGAACAATCCCGCATGGAAGAAGACGGAATCCCTTGTGTATCTGTTCTATAAATATTCCTTTGAACAGAGTAAAAAGGGATACGGAGCAACAGTCATTGTTGTACTTCTTGTGGTCATACTGATACTTACGATCATACAGCTTATCGGACAGAAGAGATGGGTTCACTACGAATAGGAAGGAGGCAGTCATGAATACCAGGAAGATAATATATAAGACTCTGATATATATCATACTTGTTTTTGTATCGATTACCATGCTGGTTCCTTTTTTGTGGATGTTCCTGACCGCATTCAAGACAACGGCGGAAACTATGCAGGTCGACCCGTTTGTAATAGTCCCCAAGGTATGGCAGACCCAAAATTTCGGTAATGTCATAAGGGCAATGGACTTTGTCAGACTGTATGCCAATACGCTCGGGATGGTCGCGCTTCGTATATTGTTTGCGATAGCAACGGCGACCCTTTCGGGATATGCATTTGCAAGGCTTGAATTTAAGGGCAGGAATATCATGTTCGCACTTGTTCTCCTGCAGATGATGATACCTGTTCAGATTTTTATCATACCGCAGTATGTAATGGTCAGTAAGATGCATCTTACAAATACGATCTGGGGGCTGCTGTTCCCCGGTATCGTGACGGCATTCGGAACATTTTTGCTTCGCCAGGCATATATGCAGCTTCCGAGGGATCTTGAAGAGGCAGCAAGACTGGACGGATGCAATATACCACAGACTTTTCTGTACATTATGGCTCCTCTTACGAAGTCCGCTATGGTTGCTCTTGGAATATTCACGGCAGTTTTTGCATATAAGGATCTCATGTGGCCGATGATCGTATGTCCCGACAGCAGAGCGACCACGCTTGCAAGTGCACTTGCCAAGATGAACGGACAGTACCAGCAGAAATACCCGGAACTGATGATGGCAGCACTTATATCGTGTGTTCCGATGATAGTGATCTACGTTTTCTTCCAGAAGCAGTTCATTGAGGGTATTGCAACAAGCGGCGGCAAGCTGTGATATAAAAGACTATCATCATAAAAGCATAAAAGACAGGTTCTGCCTGTCTTTTATAATATCTGTCAAAAGAACGGTTTGATCCGGGAGGAAAAGATGGAAAAGGACAGGATAATAAGGATATCCACAGGTGATATGGAAGCGGTTTACAGGATCAATGAGGACGGACAGGTTTCGTTCACCCTGGTCCCGGAAGGAGATGTACAGCTTTTTCCGGAAAAGGGAAAAGCGGATCCACTCGTTCAGATATCCTGTACCGGTGATGCCACATCAATAGGATTTGAAGCAGGACTGACAAGACATAACAGTGCACTTACGATGTCGATGAGATATGTATCCCAGAGTATTGACGAAACACCTCAGCAAAAGGTAATTACCACGACCGTACAGTCGGAGGGCGGGATAAAGGCAGAGCATGTTCTGATCTGTGAAAATAAATCGAGAGGATTACGTGTATTTACCAGGGTGATGAACAGTACCGACTCGGATTTTACGATCGAAGCACTTTCCTCCGTTAATATATCCGGTATAACTCCGTATAGTGAAGATGAGGGCAGAGGAAGACTCGTACTTCACAGGTTCAGGAGTTTCTGGAGTGAGGAAGCACGTCATGAGGAAAGAAGAATAGAGGATCTTCTTCTTGAACCGTCGTGGGCCGATTTCGGAGTCAGATGCGAGAAATTCGGTGCCATAGGCTCCATGCCGGTACGGGGTTACTTTCCCTTTGCAGCTGTCGAGGATAAGACGGCAGGGATTATATGGGCCGTTTCGCTTGCATGTTCTTCATCGTGGCAGATAGAGGCGGTAAGGATAGACAAGGGTCTTTGTATATGTGGCGGGATCGCAGATTATGAATACGGACACTGGAGAAAGACTCTGGGCCCCGGAGAGGAGTTTTCATCACCGGAGGCATATATTACGGCGGTAAAAGGTGATCTGACCACTTCCTGTGACAGACTGCTTGATGTTCAGAAAGAGAAACTTCTCCCATCGCAAAGAGTAAAAAGCCTTCCGGCCATATTCAACGAATATTGTACGACCTGGGGTGAACCTTCTGAAGAGAGCATAACGAAGATACTGTCAGTGATCGACGGAAAGAATTACGATTATTTTGTGATCGATGCCGGATGGTACAAGGATCCCGTCAGGGGCTGGCAGGATAATATGGGTGACTGGCGTGTTGCCGGCGATCTGTTTCCCGCGGGGATAAAAGCGGCGGTAAAAAAGATAAATGATGCCGGAATGAAAGCGGGTGTATGGTTTGAACTGGAGGTTGTCGGACAGGATGCCGATGCAGCGGATGATACGGAACATCTCCTTACCCGTGACGGTAAGGTCATTATATCCGGTACCAGAAGATTCTGGGATATGAGAAGTGAGTGGGTCAAAGGATATCTTACCGACAAAGTGATAGATTTTCTTAAATGTAACGGGTTCGAATATATCAAGATCGACTACAACGATACGATAGGTATCGGCTGTGACGGGGCTGAAAGTTGCGGAGAAGGCCTTCGTACGGTAATTGAAGAGGTGAAGAACTTCTATAAAAAGATCAGGGAAAATGTTCCCGGGATAGCGATAGAAGTATGCTCTTCCGGAGGACACAGACTTGAGCCGGGATTTATGGAACTTGCTGATTATCTGTCATTTTCGGATGCACATGAGGAAAAGGAGATCCCCGTTATAGCGGCCAACCTTCATAATCTCGTTCTTCCGCAGAAGAGCCAGATATGGTCGGTGCTGCGAAAGGATGATGACCTTACAAGGATCGCATATTCGGTATGTGCGGGTATGTACGGCGTATTGTGTATTTCGGGAGATGTTTGTGATCTGCCGGATGAACAAAGAAGCCTTGCGGCAGAGGGAGTTTCGTTCTACAGGAAAGTAAGTCCGCTAATAGCAGACGGTATAACGAGAAGATTCGGACCGTTCCAGTTTTCAAACCGCGATCTTCAGGACTACCAGGCCTCGGTAAGATACGGCAGGGACGGCAGAGCACTGGTGATAGTACATTCATTTTCACATGAAGGATTACAGAATATCAGCATACCTCTTGACGGTGATTACCGGATAGCGGATAAATATGAAACCGGAGACCACGATATCGCGATCTCCGGCGGGAATCTTACTGTTGAGTTTGAGCAGTCGTTTGACGCCGTATCGGTACTTCTTGAAAAGTAACGGTAAACGTCAGTCTACCTTTCTGTTTCCTTTAAGGACTTCCTGATAATCCTCGTAATTCTTTTTCAAAAGAGCGGGGATATCAAGTCCGTAAGGGCACTTGGGAAGACAGGCTTTGCAGTTAATGCATTCTTTTGTCTTTTCCATTTCATTCTGCCAGTATTCGCCAAGCCACCCTTCACTTGGAGCCCGTCTTAACATCAGCGACATACGGTTGCACTGGTTGATCTGTATACCCACGGTACAGGGCATACAGTAACCGCAGCCTCTGCAGAACTCGCCTTTGAGTGCTTCCTGCTCCGATCTGATAAAAGCTGCCATATCGTCATCCATTACCGGAGTGTTTTCAAAATAAGACAGCCATTCATCCAGTTCGGATTCCTTTTGTATACCCCAGATCGGGATGAGTCCTTCATACTGGTTCATAAATGCCATGGCAGCCTTCGAATCGGTGATAAGGCCTCCGGCCAGGGCCTTCATGCATATCAGCCCCACGTTATTACCGTTACATATACGGATCAGTTCTTTTTCCTTTTCATCCGCAAGATAACTGATGGGATACTGCAGTGTCTCATACATTCCCGATTCGGCGATCTGCTTTGCGATCCCGAGTTTGTGGGCGGTACCTCCAATATGACGTATCATTCCCTGTTCCTTTGCCCGGACCATGCAGTCGTACATACCGTCGTCTCCGCCCGGCATCCAGCACTCTCCCATCAGGTGAAACTGGTATATGTCGATATAGTCGGTCTTCAGTTTATCGAGTGAAGTTTCCAGATCCTTCCAGAAATCGTCAGGATTCTTTGCCGGGGTTTTTGTTGCGATAATGATATCATTTCGGTCCAGATAACCGTTACCGAAGGCGTTACCGAGCTTTTCTTCGCTGTCGCTGTATGCTCTGGCGGTATCAAAAAACCGCATGCCGCCGTCATAGGCTTTTCTCAGAATATGAACGGCTTCTTCCATTGGTACTCTTTGCAGGGGAAGTGCTCCGAAACCGTTTTGCAAAACGGTTATCCCGGTTCTTCCGAGAGTGATCTTTTTCATAGAGGATCTCCTTTATGCTTTATCGTTGCTGCCACAGACAAGGATCTTGGCCTTGACGAGTTCGGTAACATTTTTCATTCCGACAGCGCAGTATTTCTTGGGATCAAACACATCCGGATCCTGTTTCATGTATTCCTTAATCCCGTTGGAAAAGGCGATACGGAGTTCTGTTGCAAAATTGACCTTGCTAATCCCTCTTCGGATACATTCCTTTACCGCTTCATCGGGAACACCTGAAGCACCGTGGAGTACAAGAGGAACGGATACGACTTTTCTTATCTCGGAAAGCCTTTCCATATCAAGCTTCGGTTCGCCCTTGTATATTCCGTGGGCTGTTCCGATAGCTACGGCAAGTGATGTTATACCGGTCTCGTTTACAAAACGGAGGGCATCATCCGGATCGGTATATCCCGGATCATCGCAGCTCATATCATCTTCCTTTCCTCCGACCTTACCGAGTTCAGCCTCCACGGGGATATCAGAAGGTCTGCATGCATCGGCCACTCTTTTTGAGAGAGATATATTATCTTCGAAATCGAGCTTGGAACCGTCTATCATTATAGATGTATAGCCTATGCGGAGCGCCTGCATAGCGAGTTCAAAACTGTTGCCGTGATCGAGATGTAAAGCTATAGGGACGCTTGCACGTTCTGCGGCGGCTGCCACATTTGCATGGTACATCTCAAGTCCCGCATATTTAACGGTTGACGGGGTCGTCTGGAGAATGGCGGGAGCATTCAGCTCTTCACATGCTTTTATTACCGCCATTACCATTTCCATATTCTCGACATTGAACGCTCCTATGGCATACCCTTCTCTGTCGGCCTTTTTCATCATTTGTTCGCTTGTTACAAGTGGCATAACTGTTCCTCCTTCATTATTTACCGGTTGTCTGTTTTGATACTTCAGGACTCATATAAGCTATCTGCATTACTTTTGTATCATTGGTTATCACGGCATTTGCCATTACGGTACCGCCGTCGCTTATCCACATTTCGCAGTAATTTCCGATGCCGTCATCGTTTCTGCTCTCTCCGTGAAGACTGCGCATTTCCTCAACCACGGCATTATAAACGTTCATGACACTCTCGTCGGTCTCGCCTGTATATGACCAGGAAACATTGCAGAGTTTCCCGGAATCATCGTACATATATTTTATCATACCCGCATTTCCGAGGTATTCCTTCGGATATGTGTATGTAATGCCTTTGTAGATACTGTCGTAAGTATCATATCTGTCACCCTCCGCTTCTATCATATCATCTGCGGATGATACCCATGACATTTCGGTAAACGGGCAGTTGATCTTTTCCGTTGCGGATGAGCATCCGACAAGTACCGGGGTTATAATGATCAATGCCGTAAATAACGCTGTTTTCAGGCGGTTCATATTTTAGAATTCCTTCCTGGTAAACTGTTTCGGGGTCGTATTCTTATATTTTCTGAAGGTCTTTACAAAGTAGCTTTCATCGGAAAACCCACATGATATTGCGGTTTCCTTAACGGAGATGTTTTTTGTGGAAAGCATCTCACATGCACATTCCACCCTGTAGTAATTCAGATAATCTATAGGCGTCCGCCCGGTCATACTTCTGAAATACCGGCAGAAATACTTGGGGTTCATGCCGGCGATCCTTGCAAGACGTTCAAGACTGATATTGTCCGGATAATTATCGGAGATAAAATCCAGGACATTTTTGACCGAATTGAGACGCTCTATGGTAAGCATATCATATACGGATTCTTCGTAAAGCTTTTCTTCGATGACAGTTCCGATCAAAAGATATAAAAAACCCTGTGTCATGAATTCATATCCCGGTTTTTTTTCAGACAGAACGTGACACAGAGATTTGACTACAGGAAGAATTTTATCACATTTTTTTGAAATATGCGTATTGATCCTGATCTTGCCGTTCATGATATTCTGTATCGTGTTTGCACAGGCATGGTTATCCTTCATCAGCATATCAAGATCGAAAACTATACACTCGTACACACAGTCGTCAGGATCCCCCCCATGTAATACACCTCCTGTGATAAAGATCACATCACCGGCATGATAAGTGACAGTCTCATTGTCAAGTGTCAGGTGGAAAGATCCGGAGATTATCCGCATTATCTCATAGTGCGTGTGCCAGTGATAGGGCATGTAATAACGGGGGCTCATAGGAGTCTGGTGATAATAGGCGATCGGGAAATTGAACGTTCCCTGCTTTCTGTGTTCAATATAATCAGTATATTTCATGGGGGATCGACCTTTCTGTTTGCGGGAAAAAAGTGAATATCGTTATATTTTTTTATAGTATAACACTTTGATTTTACAAAGGACAGGGATAAAATCAGTAAACGAGAAGGTTTATCATATTGTATTTCATGAGAGATAATGACAAGGAGGATCGAACATGGCAAAGAACAGATATATCGGTGAATATCCTGCTATCGGTATAAGGCCCATCATAGACGGAAGAAGGGGACCTCTCAAGGTACGGGAGTCTCTGGAGGAACAGACCATGAACATGGCCAGGTCTGCCAAGAAGCTGTTTGAAGAGAACCTGAAGTATTCAAACGGTGAGCCTGTCAGAGTCGTCATCGCCGATACAACGATAGGACGTGTCGCAGAATCGGCCGCATGCGAGGCCAAGTTCAGAAAAGAGGGAGTGGCGATCACGCTATCCGTTACCCCATGCTGGTGTTACGGTTCGGAAACGATGGATATGAACCCCCTGACGATCAAAGGTGTGTGGGGATTAAATGCTACGGAACGTCCGGGTGCGGTCTATCTTGCAAGCGTACTTGCCACATATGCACAGAAGGGTTTGCCGGCATTCGGAATATACGGCAAGGATGTCCAGGATGCGGATGATACGGTCATACCTGATGATGTTCGGACCAAACTTCTGCGGTTTGCCAGGGCAGCTGTTGCAGCGGCATCAATGAGAGATAAATCATATCTTCAGATCGGCAGCCAGTGTATGGGTATCGGCGGATCGATCATCAATCAGGATTTCTTTGAGGAATATCTCGGAATGAGGGTTGAGTCCGTTGATGAGGTTGAGATACTGCGTCGAATGGAGGAGCATATTTACAACGAGGACGAGTATCAGAAAGCTCTTGCCTGGGTTAAGAAGTATTGTAAGCAGGGCTTTGACAAGAACCCTGATTTTGTTAAGAAGAGTGATGAACAGAAGGAAAAGGACTGGGAATTCACGGCAAAGATGGCTGTTATCATAGAAGATCTGTACCAGGGTAATCCGAATCTTCCTGAAGGATGCGGTGAGGAAGCCGTAGGACATAATGCTATCTGCGGAGGTTTCCAGGGACAGAGACAGTGGACCGATCACTGGCCGAACTGTGATTTCCCTGAAGCGATACTTAATACTTCGTTTGACTGGAACGGGGCAAGAGAGCCGTTCATTCTCGCTACTGAGAATGATACATTAAACGGTGCATCCATGCTTTTCATGAAGCTTCTGACGAACCGCGCCCAGATGTTCGCGGATGTTCGTACTTACTGGAGCGGCAGCGCGGTAAAGCGCGTGACAGGATATGATATCGAAGGACATGCAAAGGATGCGGACGGGTTCATACATCTGATAAATTCGGGCGCATGCTGTCTTGATGCATGCGGTGAGGTTAAGGATGCAAACGGCGCTCCCGTCATGAAGGAATGGTATGATGTCACTGATGCGGATATAGAGACGATGATGGGTGCAACAGAATGGTGTCCTGCGGATAACGGTTATTTCCGTGGAGCCGGATACTCTGCGAGATTCCTTACGAGAGCCGAGATGCCCGCGACTATGATAAGGCTGAACCTTGTGAAGAATCTGGGACCCGTATTGCAGATAGTTGAAGGTTGGACTGTCAATCTTCCCGATGAGGTTTCGGATGTTCTGTGGAAGAGAACAGACTATACATGGCCATGTACATGGTTTGCACCGAGGACCGACGGAGTCGAAGGCTCTCCGTTTAAGACTGCATATGATGTTATGAACAATTGGGGTGCCAATCACGGGGCGATCAGTTACGGACACATAGGAGCCGATCTGATCACAATGGCATCGATGCTCCGTATCCCCGTATGTATGCATAATGTTCCTGCTGATGATATCTATCGTCCGGCAGCATGGAATGCATTCGGATCCGACAAGGAGGGTCAGGATTACAGGGCCTGCAAGGCTTACGGACCGTTATACAAGACGATCAGGTAACGGAAATGATATTAAGGCCCCGGCTCATGAATGAGTCGGGGCCTTAATGTCAGTCCTTCGATCTTATGAAAATTTCCGCTATGCCTCTTATAATGGCAAACAGAACTCCGGAGACCGCCCATATTATCCATGTTCTGTCCCATCTGCCGGTAATAAAGCTTACCGCCAGGAAGATGCATACGATCGCGAGCCAGTATATACGTGTCAGGGGTGCCAGTTTTTTCTCGTTTTTCTTTCTTTCGGGCGAATAATCGCCGGTCTGAAGCAGTATCTTATAAGATGAGGCAACCCCGCAGATCGAAACAAACATATAAACGGCACTTGCAACAAGCAGAAGCAGAAGACATACCATGGAGATCAGGACTGCTTTGGGCAGGTTAAGAATCGAGCATATGATCAGGGGCACCGCACCCAGAACGCACATCAGCACTCCGGCTGTAAGAGCTTTTGAAGATACGGGCTCATAATCTGCAAGACGTTCTCTGGCCATTCCTTCAACACCGTATCCGGTTTCAAAAGTTTCATTTTCAAGAAATTCATATTTTTCCAGTTTTCCGTGTTTTGATATGAAGATATATACGGCTATACCTATGTGTATGAACAGGAACAGCAGTCCGATCGCAGCTGCAGCACCTTCCGAGATGCCGATTATACCGTCCTGCTGCAGTCCGCTCATCAGCAGAAGGATCACGGGACAGGTGATACACAGTACAACTCCGATCCCGATAGATGGAAGAGTGCTCTTTCTGATCGAAATATACTCAGAGGCTTCTTCAAGCGATATCTTTCGTACAGGTCCTTCGGAAGCGGATTCATATATATTTCCTTTTTCATCATCGGGCTCCATCTCATCTTTTAACAGGTAGTCGGTACTTACATTGAACAGTTCTGCCAGTTTCAATATCTTCTGCAGATCGGGAGCACTTTGTGCACTTTCCCATTTGGATACGGACTGTCTGGAAACATCAAGCATTTCTGCCAGGTCTTCCTGCGACCATCCGTTCTTCTTTCTTTCTGTTATTATCTTGTCTGCTAATATCATTTTTAATTCCTTCCTTTCATTTCGGATCATCTTTGTTCGAACGATCATACAATAGCTGATCCGACGGTTGCATACCATAAAGCAGACTTTTCAATCTGTCAACCTGTGGTTGCATTATGCGTAAATAAAGGATTTTTCGTATCATATTCCGATACTGGGATTATAACCGAGAAGGATCCGATTGTACAACATTGTACGGCTCCTTATGATATAATGATCAGTATGAAAATCCATACAACCGTAAAATCATATGAAGAGGTAGCAGCCATTCCCAGACCCGAACACATCAGGCCGGTAAAACCGTCACCGATCTTAAGGACGGTTATGAAACTTGCATCAAAGCCGGATCTTAAGGCGGTTGATTTTTCCTATGAAACCGGGGGACTGGAGAGGATCGGCGGCGGACCTTGGCTGATACTTATGAATCATTCCAGTTTTCTTGACCTGGAGATAGCGTCACATATAATTCCCATGCCGTATAATATCGTATGTACATCCGACGGTCTTGTCGGTAAGGAAAAGCTCATGCGGCATCTGGGCTGTATCCCTACCCAGAAGTTCGTTACCGATCTGTCGCTTATCTCGGATCTGAAATTTGCCCTTCATGACAACGCAACATCAGTTCTCATGTATCCCGAGGCCAGTTATTCATTTGACGGGACTGCCACACGTCTTCCGCGCAAGATGGGTGTGTTGTTCAAGGCACTGAAGGTTCCTGTTGTTATGATCACAACATATGGATCATTTGCAAGAGATCCCCTGTACAACAACCTGCAGAAAAGAAAAGTAAAGGTTTCTGCCAGGATGGAATGCCTGCTTACGTGTGATGAAATTAAGAGTATGTCCGTAAAGGAGATAGATGATATTCTCGATAAGGCGTTTTCTTTCGATTATTTCAAATGGCAGGCTGATAACCATATAAGTATTAAGGAAAATTTCAGAGCAGACGGCCTGAACCGTATACTGTACAAGTGCCCGCACTGCCTTGGTGAGGGAAATACAGAAGGTATCGGGACTACGTTCGTATGTCATGACTGCGGGGCGCTGTATGATATGGATGAATACGGACGACTTCATTCAAGGGCGGAGAATACTGTTTTTTCTCATATTCCGGACTGGTATGCATGGGAACGGCAATGTGTCAGGGAGGAGATCGAAAAAGGTTCCTACAGTCTTGATACTGATGTAAGGATCGGAATGATCGTTGATTTTAAATCACTGTATATGGTCGGGAACGGAAAGCTGCATCAGGATATTAACGGGTTCGTTCTGACGGGATGTGACGGGAAACTTAACTATGAACAGGGACCGCTCAAGTGTTACAGCTGTTACAGTGATTATTACTGGTATGAGATAGGTGATGTCATATGTATCGGAGATAAGGAAAGGTTGTATTACTGCTTCCCCGATAAAAAAGATGTGGTTGCCAAAACAAGGATCGCAACGGAAGAGATATATAAAATTGCCAAAACCACCCGGGAAGACTATACTTAAACAGCCATGTTTATGAATAAACACAGATCACTTCAAATAAAATCATTACTTGTCGTCATTGCGGCAGCTCTCATTGTGACCACAATCCCTGTTACATTTTATGCCGCAGAGGCAATAGGTTCCAGGATCGAGATAGTAAAGATCGATGGAACGGCATATATAGTAAAGGCTTCCGGCAAGAAGACAGAAGCCCGTGAAGGTGTTAAGCTTTCGGCAAAAGAGAGCCTTCAGACCACCATGGGTTCCTATGCATTTCTCGGAATAGATGAAGACAAGGTCATCAAAGTCGACGAGCTGTCCCAGATAAACATTGCAAAAAAGAATAATAAGCTCAGCGTAAATATAGAGGAAGGAAGCATAATGTTTGAGGTAAAGGGCAAAATACCTGAAACATGTGAAATGGATCTGAATGCTTCGACCATGGCGATGAGCATAAGAGGAACTGCGGGCGTTATCGGACTTCGCCGTATCGGAGATAATATCGTTTCCGTTGCGGAACTGGTCGACGGACGTGTGGATATGAAGTATAACGACATTTCCGGAAAGGGCCGGGACTTCACCCTGTGGGGAGGAGAATCATCAATGCACAAGGATGGAGCGGATACCGTAGAGAGGGATCTTATAGATGTCACCGAATTTCCGGGATTTGCTGCAGTTGAGCTCGAGAGCAATCCCGATCTGTGTAGCAATATGCTTGAAAAGAGCGGATTAAATGCAAAATGGCCGATAGAACATGCAGATGAACTGCTTAAAAGAGGTCAGGCACATAACAAAGAGAACTATTATGATGTGTTTGAACCCGGTAATATACATTCAGTAGCTTCACTTAAGGGATATGTTGATTCCATGATGAATCTGGCTCTTGAAGGAACATATGATGAGCCGGTCATGACTCCCTATCCTTTACCGGAAGATAATACACATGAAAAGATCGTGACTGCAGACGTACCTGCAAAGAAAGATCCGACTCCGGTGGATGAGAATCGGAAAAAATACGGTCAGCCCATAGCCACGGCAACACCTACGCCTGTCGGTTACACAGGCCCCAATACTATCACATGGGACGAGTATGTGAGCAGGAACAGAGAAAAGAATAATAACAGCGGCTATGATCATAATTACGGAAACAATAACGAGGGGATCACTACGCGAACGGAACCCAGACCTGTTCCGAACTATGAATATATAAATTACGGAGGAGGATCAAACTCATCTTCTTCATATGCCACCCCGGTTTATGTGAATGATCAGGGTAATAGCAGTTCGAGCTCAAGCTCGAGCAGTGAAAGGAAAGAGGAGAAGGAAGAAGATAAGGAAGAGGAAAAAAAGGAAGAAAAGAAAGAGACAACACCGACGCCAACACCGACGCCAACACCGGAGCCCACAAAAGAACCTGCGGATACACCAACCCCGGCACCTACGGATACGCCGACTCCGATGCCTACAGCCACGCCTACGCCAAGACCTACGGCAACACCGGTTCCTACTCGTACACCAACACCAACGCCGACGAGAACTCCGACAGTTACGCCGACCCCTACGCCGACAGCGACTCCGACTCCAACACCCGGGCCGGAAGAGGATGAGAATCTGGTCAGATTCTTTGATCCCAAGGCGGATGTACCGACACAGCCGATCAAGGAGATGTATGTAAAGGACAATGAGTTTGCCGTACCACCCGAAGATCCTGTTCATGAAGGATTTATATTTACAGGATGGGATCCCTATGTTCAGGGAAGGGAAATATTCGAGGATACGAACTTCTATGCATTATATGAGGAAGAACCGAAAAAACCCGAGGATCTGACCCTTACCCTGTATAACGAGAATTATTCTCTGGAATCGAATCAATGCTCGTGGGATCATATCACGGAGTATGCTCATGTCAGAGGTGATCATAATCTGATCATAGACGATCTGACAGCAACAGGTCTTATTGACAATGGCAGAGAGTACAGTTTTGCCATTGATCTGGTTGCAAGGGATTACAGAGACAGGGGCAGTATAAACAGCGTGGTAAATGCCATCTGTGATGATTATTCAAAGGGTGGTAAGGAGAAGTATAAATATGATATCAGCCCCATCTACACCGTAACGTTCATACCGGATACCATACTGCCGGTTTATTGTCCGCCGGGTACCAGGGTAGATAGTATATTACCGGAAACCGCTCCGGAAAAAGAAGGATATAAGTTTGTAGAATGGAGTGTTGTACCAAAGGACAAAAACGGACAGATTCTGACAGATACCGTGATAGAGGCCGTATATGAAGAGGATTAATAAAAAAACCATCCGAATATTTGCAGCGGTCATTACGTCTGCCGCAGCAGCAGCGGTATATCTTTCGGGTATACTTTTCGGGACCGCCAACCGCATCAACGACAGGTTATACCAACGGGGAAACGTCAGGAGCGGAACGATCAGTGTCATTCAGATAGATGAACACTCACTTGAAGAACTGGGGCCTTATCAGACATGGACAAGGGACTATGTTGCAGAGGCTATAGAAAAGCTGAATGAAGACCCCGATACGGCACCTGCTGTTATCGGTGTTGATGTGCTTTATATAGGAAACACGGGCAGGGAAGCTGATGAACATCTTGTTAATGCGGCGTCATTAAAAGATAATGTCGTGTTCGGATCATATGTGAACATAGGAACGGAACTGTCCGAAAACGATGGGTCTTATGCCCTTTCGAAAACGATCACTCTTTATGAAGAGCCGTTTGAGGAACTTAGAAATATCAGTTCTCAGGGTTTTGTCAACGGATTTTATGATAAGGACGGGGTTATCAGGCATGGACTGCTGTCATTAACAGTTCCCGATGGCAGGACAGTACCGTCGTTTTCCTATGAGATATGCAGGAAATACGGACAATACATGGGAGAAGATCTTGTTTCCCCGCCGCTTAATGAGAACGGATACTGGTATATTGACTTTACCGATTATGCGGGAGGCTATTCAGATTCTTTTTCGTTATGTGATCTGATAAGCGGGGAGATACCTGCCGATTATTTTACGGATGGGATAGTTCTAATAGGACCCTATGCAGAGGGACTCATGGACAGTTATACTGTGGCGATCGACAGAGCATACGATATGTACGGCGTTGAGATACATGCGAACATGATCGAGGCGATGCTGGACGGAAGATTCAGGAGAGAAGTGCCTGCGTGGATCATGGCAGCGCTGATAGCGATCATAACATTTGCCTATGTTCTTATCGCTTTGGGCAGCAGGCTTGAAAAGGGTCTGGTTTTTGCGGCGATACTCATAACAGGCTGTCCTCTGTTGTCCGTTATCCTGTATGGAAAAGGATTTGTCACTGATGTACTTTACATCCCGCTGTTTGCACTTGTTGTAACTGTAGTGAACATTGTCCTGCACTATGTTACGGCGATGCATGAAAAGAAAAAAGTCGAGGGGACTTTCAAGAGATATGTTGCCCCGGAGATAGTTGATGATATCCTGAAACAGGGAATGGATACGATCAAGCTCGGCGGAGAGGCAGTTGACTGTGCGATCCTGTTTGTAGATATCAGAGGATTCACAACAATGTCCGAGTCTATGGAACCCGAACAGGTCGTGGAGATTCTGAATAAATATCTGGAACTTACAAGCAGTTCGATATTTAAATACGGAGGAACGCTTGACAAGTTCATAGGTGATGCGACGATGGCAATATTCGGGGCACCGCTTCCAATGGAAGACCATGTTTTTAAGGCGGTATGTGCGGCAAATGATATGGTTGAGAGATCACATGAACTTGCGCGGGAATTGGAAGAGAGGTTTGGAAGATCTGTCAGTTTCGGTGTCGGCGTTCATTGCGGCAAGGCCGTTGTCGGAAATATCGGAACTGCCAGAAGAATGGATTATACCGCGATCGGTGATACGGTCAATACATCTGCTAGGCTTGAGGCTAACGCACCTGCCGATACGGTATATCTGAGCAAACGAGTCGTGGAATCATTGGAGGGCAGGATCGAATGTGAATCTGTCGGTAACATACCGCTCAAGGGAAAGAGAGAGGATCTTGAGGTATTCAAGCTCCTCAGGATAGTTGACGGATCAAAGAAGGAGTGACCGGATGGATATTGATAAGCTGTCAAAATGCGGGAAGGTAAAGTATTACAGTGCGGATAGTTTTATAGTGATAGAAGGAAACGAAGGGTCCACGGCATTTCTTGTTCTGAAAGGATATGTCGAGGTGGTTCTCGGGACATTTAAGGACAAAAACCGTAATGTGGCAAAGATAGAAGAAGGAACGTTCTTCGGAGAGATGTCTATGCTTGAAGGAGCACCGAGAAGCGCTACGGTGATGGCCGGTGGCGGTGGGGTAACGGTTCTTGAGATAGGAAAAGATGATTTTCTCAAGCTTATGAAAACCGACCCCGAGCTGGCATTTAAGCTGCTAAAGACCCTTTATCACCGGATCGAAGATACTTTGAACGGATCAAACAGGGTCATGGTCGCTTATGCGGCTGAGGTAAGAAGAGACAAGACATATGTTGAGATAGCCGCGCTTAATCTGCAGCAGTTCACGGTAATAGTCAGACAACAGGAGGATTATGTTTTAAAGCTTCTTACATATCTGTCCCATACTCTGACTAAGATCAACAGAGAACTTATGGAACGTTCATCATTATAAACGGTAAGATCAAAACAAACAGCAGGAGAAAGATGATGAGAAAACTGTATCTGATCCCGGACTGTAACGATATCAAACGGTCTGAAGAGATTGCGAAAGTCTGGGATGCCGCATTTGAATATAATGATTTTTTTGATCCGGATCTTCTTGATGACGAGGCTGCTTTAAGAAAACGTATAGATCTGTACAAAGACCATGCACAAAAAGGGCTGGGAGATAATCTCCATGGGGTGTTTTATGATATATGCCTGAACAGTTTTGACAGCAGGATTAGGATCATCTCGGAAAAGCGAGTTGATTCTTCCATGCAGATCGCAAAGGAACTTAACTGCGAAAAAGTGATATTTCATACAAACTTTATTCCCGGATTCATTCCGGATTTTTATGTAAAAGCATGGGTAAATAAGAATGCCGGCTATTACAGAAAAGTGTGCAGGGATTATCCTGACATAACGGTCTGTGTAGAGAATATGTTTGATTTTAAACCCGATATGCTTCTCCTGCTTGTGGAAAAGATGTCGGATGTTGAGAATTTCGGAGTGTGTTTTGATATAGCCCATATCAATGTTCACAATGAGCACTGTGAAGACTGGGTCAGGGAACTTGCTCCTTATATCAGACATCTTCATATCAATGATAATGATAAAGTGGCAGATCTGCATCTTCCTGTCGGAGACGGTACCATTGACTGGAAGGAATTCTTTGATGTACTCGACAGGTATGGCATAGATGCAGGAATGCTGATAGAAGTGAAAGGACTAGATGAGTTTGAAAGATCAATGAAGTATCTGACGCAGCGGGGATTTGTTCATGAGCGCTGACAGACAGGTTAAGGGTATAAGTATTGAGAGGAAAAATAAGCCTGCCGCCCAAAAAAGTCTGAGTGAAAAGCAGCGAAAGGTTCTGACAGCTGTTGAATCGGTGCTGATCCTGGCCTTTTCGTTTTCGGTAGTGTTTCTGGGTATCAATTACTTCTTTGATATGAAGAGTGAAAAGAAGATGAATGATATCCGTGAGAGCGTCAAAGCATCAAGGCTCCAGTTTGAGGATATTAGGATCCCTGAAGAGGAAAGAAAAAAAAACACGGGAAAAAAGGAAAAGCGGATCGAAGAAGCAGACAGAGATGGAAAAACCGGTACAGAAAATGCCGACAATCTGTCAGATGCGGATGTGCTTCCGATATATCGTGAAATGCATGAAGCGAATGAGAACTTTGCAGGATGGCTCTATGTGGACGGGACCAACCTTGAATATCCGATCATGCAGGGGCCTGATAATAAGTTTTATTTATCCCATGATATGGATGGGGCTTATGACAAGTATGGTATGCTTATACTTGATCAAAACTGTAATATAGGCTATGACTGCCCGCAGCTGATAATATACGGCCATAATGTCAATTCGGGAAAACTGTTCGGAGAATTGCTGTTTTACAAGGAAGAGGCATATTGTAACTACCATCCGCAGATATGCTTTGATACCCTGTACGGTAGAGGAACTTACACCGTTTTTGCGGCTTTTACAACAACGGTAAATGAAGCGGAAAAGAACGGGAAGATGTTTTCGAATTGGAATTTTACCGATAAAAAGACATATGATGATTTTGTTTCGTGGGCAAAGAACAACTCTCTGTATCAGAGGGATTATACTCCGAAATTCGGAGATGAGATATTATCACTTGTAACATGTGAACACAGTGACGATGAGGGAAGATTTATCGTGTTTGCCGCAAAAAGCAAAACTATGTAAATGGAAAGCAGGAACAGCATTCAGATGTCAGGACCAAAAAAGAGATTAAAAAAACCGGTAAGACGATTGATATGGAGTATATTGGGTGTAGTCCTTGGAATCACGTTTGCCATGAGGGTCAATGCAGCTGCACCTGTTACGAACATTACCGTTGAAGACGGAAGGATATCGGTAGAGGATTATGAATATTTCAAACTTCCGACCGTTATAAAAGTCACTCTTCCGGATGCACTGCAGCAGATTGGCTTCAGTGCTTTCGAAGGCTGTACCGCTCTGTCAAACATCAATCTGCCGGCAGGACTGTCGGTAATAGACAACAGAGCGTTTGCAAAATGCGAGAGTCTTGAGAAGATCGATATACCGGAGAGTACGGTATTTATCGGGAATGCTGCATTTTACGGATGCAAGGGTCTCGATGATGTCGTTTTGCCGCAGAATCTGAGCGGTATATCAAACAACCTTTTTTATGACTGTGAGTCTCTGTCAAACATCACACTTCCGCCTAACCTTTCCTCTGTAGGACAGCAGAGTTTTTATAACTGTAAGAGACTTGATAAGATCGAACTTCCCCCAACCGTAACCTCCATAGCTGATGGAGCATTTTATGACTGCAGCAATCTGTCGGAGATAACCATACCGGATTCCGTCACGGAAATAGGACTTGATGCATTTGAGGGATGTGACAATCTGATGATCGTGTGCGATAACCGTTCATATGCGGCTAATTATGCTGAAGCCAACGGTATCAGGCATACGGATAAGAAAAATGACACGGGACATATGGTTGCCATGGCTGACACACAGACCATAATCCCTCCCGAAGACATACCGGCTACAGGAGTCGATACAGCTTATGCGCCTGTTATGGCGGTCATGATAGTAAGCGCAGCGGGACTTATGTTTATTAAAAGAAGGTATGGAGGGTATATAAATGCGTAGTCTGTCAGGTTTTTATCATACAGTCCATATCACCGGCGTTGACATGTACAGGTGTGTCTGATACAATAAGCGAAACGTTTCGCTTTGGATTCTGGATCGGCGATCGTACAGGCAAAACGATGGAAAAGCGTGGTTAAAAGAGAAAGGACTGACCAGGAAGATGCCCGCAACAATAGTAGACATCAAAGAAAAAACCGGATTATCTCTTGCTACGATATCCAAATACATTAACGGCGGTAATGTCCTGCCCGAGAACAGGGTCAAGATAGAGGCTGCCATCAAGGAACTTCATTATGAAGTCAATGAGATCGCAAGAGGACTTGTCACCAACAAGACCCGTACGGTGGGTATACTTGTGTTCAGTATCGAAAGTCCCTTTACGGGTATGATCCTCCATCATGTAGGGGCTGCACTTCGAAAGAGCGGATACGGCATGCTCATAGTTGATTCGTGCGATGATGAAGAGATAGAGAGAAAAAATGTCAAATATCTTATCAGTAAAAAGGTAGACGGGATCATAGTCCTGCCGGTGGCTTCAAAGGGAGATTTTCTTACTCCTGCCAAGAATGCCGGTATTCCGATAGTTTTGATCGACCGGTCCTTATCCGACATTCAGTATGACTGTGTCAGAATAGATAACAGGAAGTCCACATATAATGCCATGAAGGAGCTTATTTGCAGAAATCATAAGAAGATAGCGGTTATCGCTTCAGAGAGGGAATACACCGGACGAGAGCGATTTAACGGGTTCATGGAAGCAATGCGTGATGCCGGACTGGAGGTTCCTGTCGAATATCAGGTAAGGGGTACGCATTCGATCGCAACGGGTTACAATGGAATGAAGAAACTCATGACATTAAAGGCCAGGCCGACTGCGGTATTCATGAGTAATTATGAGATAACGTTAGGTGCGATGCTTTCCATGAATGAGGAAGGATTCAAATGTCCTGATGATGTATCGCTCATAGGATTTGACGATCAGCTGTTCTTCCACCTGCTGCAGCCGCAGATATACATGGTCGAACAGCCGATGAAAGCCATGGGAGAGCGTGCAGTGGATCTTCTTCTCGGGAGGATCAGCGGTTCGGTAGTCGAAGATCCGATGGAAATAGCACTCGGGACCAGACTTCAGAAAGGCAACTCGATAAAGACGCTGCCCTGATAATGTGGTCATCATTATTACAGAAAATTTCATGAAAAGTTTGTTAATGTATAACAAAACGTTTCATAAACATAAAAAAAGTATTGACGCCTAGAAATTATAAGGATATAGTGACAATATGCGAGGGGTCCGCGGACCCCGTTTTTGACAAAGCAAAGCGAAACGTTTCGCTCATAAACAGGTAAAACAATGGCAAAACAGCTCCTTTTGGGAATAGATATCGGAACTTCGGCATGCAAAGTTGCAGCATTTGATCTTCAGGGAAATGTGATCGCGCAGTCGAACAAACCATATAACGTATACTATCCTAACCCCGGATGGGCGGAACAGGATCCCGATGAATGGTGGCAGGCAATATGCGCCGCAATAAGGGAAATACTGGGTTCGGGGGCGATTCGCGCCGAAGATATTGCCGGAATCGGAGTAGACGGACAGAGCTGGTCAGCCATTCCTGTTGACAGGGATGGGAATGTTCTTGACAGGACTCCGATCTGGATGGATACGCGAAGCAGAGATATTTGCGACAGGGTGAAACGTTTAGTTGGCGAGGATAGGATATTCGGGGTAGCCGGGAATGATTTTCTTCCCTCATATTCGACTCCGAAGATGCTCTGGTTTAAGGAAAACAGGCCGGAGGTGTTTGCAAAGACCGATATGTTTCTTCAGTCAAACAGTTATATCGTATACAGACTCACAGGCAGGATGAGCCAGGATATGAGCCAGGGATACGGGATCCATTTTTTTGACATGAAGAAACTTACATATGACGAAGAACTTGCCAAAGACTTCGGATTAGACACATCACTTGTACCTCCCTTGTATAAATGTGATGAGACAGTCGGTGAGGTTACCGCCGAAGCCGCATCCCTTACGGGTCTTGCAGCCGGGACACCGGTCGTAGCAGGTGGACTGGATGCGGCATGCGGAACTCTCGGTGCCGGAGTTTATGAAGTGGGACAGACACAGGAACAGGGCGGTCAGGCCGGGGGTATGAGTATATGTACGGATCATGCCCTTGCACATAAAAAACTGATCCTGAGCCCTCATGTCGTACCGGGAAAATGGCTTCTGCAGGGCGGTACGGTTGGCGGCGGCGGAGCACTTAAGTGGTTTAAGCAGGAATTCGGACAGGACATGAGCTTTGATGAACTGACTGAGGAAGCCGCAAAAGTTTCTCCCGGATCGGAAGGGGTTGTATTTCTACCTTATATGTCCGGTGAGCGTTCTCCTATATGGGATCCCGATGCAAAGGGAGTTTTCTACGGACTTTCCTTTGATAAGACCAGAGGACATATGATCAGGGCGCTGCTCGAAGGAGTGGCATTTGCCCTTTGGCATAATCTGATGACAGCTGAGGAGACCGGTGCATCGATCGGCGTATTAAATGCCATGGGAGGTTCAGCCAATTCCGTTTTATGGACCCAGATCAAGGCAGATGTTACGGGGCGTACGATACAGGTTCCGGCAAGTGATACCGCAACGACACTTGGTGCAGCTTTGCTGGCAGGAGTGGGATGCGGTCTGTACAGTGGTTATAAACAGGCTGTAGAGCAGACGATAGCAATAACAAGAGTACAGGAGCCGAACAGCGAAAATCATGAGATCTATGCCCGATTAATGGAGCTGTATCTGAAACTGTATGACGACCTGAAGGAAACATTTAAGAAATACTGATTTATTAATTCACTACAGAAAAGAGGAGATCATTATGAAAGCAGGAGTGGTACATGCTCCAAACGACATCCGTTATGAAGAGATTGATAAGCCGATCGCAGGACCCGGAAAAGTTCTTATAAAGGTAAAGTATACGGGAATATGCGGATCGGACATCCCCAGGGTAAATGCAGATGCATGTCATTATTATCCGAACGTGCTCGGACATGAGTTCTCCGGAACTGTTGTTGAGATCGGAGAAGGAGTCAAGACATTAAAGCCGGGCGATAAGGTTGCCGGGATCCCTCTGGTACCGTGTATGAAATGTGATGATTGCCAGAAGGGTAATTACAGCCTTTGCAAGCATTACAGTTTCATCGGATCGAGAGAGTTCGGAAGTTATGCTGAATATGTGGCCGTTCCCGAGAAGAACGCGGTCAGGATCGACGATGAAGTCAGCTTTGAAAAAGGTGCTTTTTTCGAGCCCGCAACGGTTGCACTCCACGGACTTCGAAGAGTTGATTATAAGGGTGGCAGAAATGTTGCGATACTTGGCGGCGGAACAATAGGTCTTATGACCGCACAGTGGGCAAAGATATTCGGAGCAAAGAGTGTTACGGTCTTTGATATTCTCGATGAAAGACTGGATCTTGCAAAGAGGCTTGGCTGTGACTATGGAGTTAATTCCGGTAAGGAAGGCTTCATGGATGAAGTGGATAAGATCACCGACGGCAAAGGATTTGATTACGTATATGAGACAGCCGGTAATACCATAACGATGAAGATGGCGTTCAGGCTTGCAGCCAACAAAGCGCAGGTATGTTTCATCGGCACCCCCACAAAGGAACTGTCATTTACAGTTGATGAGTGGGAGAACATCAACCGTAAGGAGTTCATACTTACGGGATCATGGATGAGTTATTCGGCACCGTTCCCCGGAGATGAATGGTCACTTGCAGCTCATTATTTCAAGACGGGAGAGCTTAAGTTTGATGATTCATTCATATTTAAAAAGATACCGCTCTCAAAGATAGATGAGGCATTTGAAATGTTCAAGACACCGGGTACGGTAAAAGGAAAGATACTTATAGACAGTGAAGCATGAAGACAGGAGGAGATTCCAAAATGGCAGTAGATCCCAAAAAAGTTCCACAGATAACACTTAATAACGGAGACAAAGTTCCCTGCATCGGTATGGGTACTTTCGGTTCAGACAGATTTACCCCGGAACAGGTATCAAACGCTGTGGCCGGCGCGATCCGTGCAGGGTACAGGATGTTTGACTGTGCCGCATGTTACGGTAACGAAGATCAGATAGGTCAGGTATTCAAGGAAGCGTTCGACGAAGGAGTTGTTGAGCGTAAGGACCTGTATATCATGACAAAAGTCTGGAACGATATGCACAGAGAAGTTGAAAAATCATGCCGGAAGTCTATCGCAGACCTTCAGTGTGATTATATCGATCTGTTCTTTATTCACTGGCCTTTCCCGAACTACCATGCACCCGGATGTGATGTGGATTCGAGAAATCCCGACTCCAAGCCCTTCTCGGTAGCAGAGTTCATGGATACATACAGACAGATAGAAGACCTTGTGCGCAAGGGACTCGTTCGTCACATCGGTATTTCCAACATGACGATCCCTAAGATGGAAGCTGTCATCGATAAGTTTGAGATCAAACCTGTCGCATGTGAGATGGAACTTCATCCGTGCTTCCAGCAGCAGGAACTGTTCGATTATCTCGTTGCCCATGAGATCCAGCCTATAGGTTTCATGCCTCTCGGATCACCCCAGAGACCTGAAAGAGATATAGTTGCTACGGATATCGCGGATATGCAGGTTCCGGAGTTCAAGGCTATCGCCGAAGCACACGGTGTACATCCGGCTATCATATGTCTTAAATGGGCTATACAGAGAGGTCAGATACCCATCCCCTTCTCTGTACATGAGATGGAATATACAAGCAATATCGAAGCTACCGTTTCAGAACCTCTTACGGATGCAGAGATGGCAACTATAGCTACCCTTGAAAAGAATAACCGTCTTGTAAAGGGACAGGTTTTCCTGTGGCCCGGAGCTGATGACTGGCATGATCTCTGGGATGAGGACGGCAAGATCGTTGACTGCCCGGATGCATGAAGAAGTAGGAGATTATTGAAATGGACGCACTTAGAGAAATGCTTGCAAAGAGAAAGAAGGGAATGAAATACGCCGGTATCCCGTCCTTCTGTACAGCTTCAGATCTGGTTATCGAAGCTTGTCTTAAGCAGGCAGTCAGATTTGATGATTATGTCCTGGTGGAAGCAACAGCAAACCAGGTGAATCAGTTTGGCGGATATACGGGAATGAAGCCGGCAGATTACAGGGATTTTGTATATAAGATAGCTGACGGGATCGGCTTTCCCAGAGAGCGGATCATTCTTGGAGGAGATCATCTGGGACCTCTCACCTGGCAGAATGAGCCCGAAGAGGAGGCGATGGCCAAGTCGGTGGAACTTGTTAAACTCTTCGTACTGGCGGGATTCAAGAAGATTCATCTTGACACGAGTATGAGAGTTGCGGATGATCCGACGGATGAAATGCTTTCGGATGAAACAATAGCAAGACGCGGAGCCATTTTGTATGAGGCATGTGAAGAAGCTTATCAGGAACTCCTTAAAAAGAATCCCGATGAGGCAAGGCCGGCATTTATCATAGGCAGTGAGGTTCCGATACCGGGTGGTGCCCAGGAGGCAGAGGATTCCATAAGCGTTACAAAGCCGGAAGCCGTTGAAAAAACGCTTGCGGTTTACAAAGAACAGTTTGATAAACGGGGTCTGAAGGATGCTTTTGACAACATAATAGGCATAGTAGTACAGCCCGGTGTGGAATTCGGGGATGCCGATGTTTTCCATTACGACAGGACAAATGCGGCAGAGCTTACAAGGGCTATGAAAAAGTATGACAATGTTGTTCTGGAAGGTCATTCGACGGATTATCAGCCGCCGAAGTGTCTGAAGGAAATGGTTGAGGACGGTATAGCTATCCTGAAGGTTGGCCCTGCACTTACATTCTCGTTAAGAGAAGGTCTGTTTGCCCTTTCGATGATGGAAAAGATTCTTGTTCCGGAAGATAAACAGGCACATTTCATCGAGGTTATGGAAGAGACCATGATGAAGGATCCCGGCAACTGGAAGAAACACTATCATGGAAGTGAAGAAGAGCTGGCAATAAAGAGAAAATACAGTTTTTCGGACAGATGCAGATACTACTTTGCGCAACCGGAAATGCAGAATGCAATAGCAAAACTCTTTGACAACATGTCAAAAGTAGAGATCCCTCTCGGAATGCTGCGTCAGTATATGCCTCAGCAGTATATCAAAGTAAGGGACGGAGTGCTTTCTACCGATCCGAAGGAACTTGCTGAGGACTGTGTCGTGCATCTTGTTGAGGATTACAACTATGCCACAAAGATCAATTATATGATAAGTGATGCATTTTACTGTTAAGGTATAGTGTTTGTTGGGAGGAACGGTTTTGAATTTGAAGAAGATTAAAGAGATCCCGATAGTCAAAAAACTGGGATTTAACAGGATAGTACTGACAGGAGTCCTGGTACTCATGTATGTACTGCTCAGCCTGATCGTCGATAATTTTGCAGGAATGCCGCGTATCATGAGTGCTTTGAATTACGCGTATTTCCTCGGATTTCTGTCGCTGGGAGTTACCTTTGTAATAGCAACCGGAGGAATCGATTTTTCGATAGGTCCTGTAATGTTCTGCTGTGCGCTGGTATCGGGATATTGTCTTACGAGCCACGGTGTACCGATGCTGCTGTCCCTGATAATCAGCGTTATCGTCGGGCTGATATTCGGTATGTTCAACGGATATCTTGTAGCATACTGGAAAGTTCCCCCGTTTATAGTTTCAATGGCAAGCATGAACATAGCAAAGGGTGTGGCAAGTGTTTTTACCAAGACACAGTCTGTCAGCTGGCCTCAGGCAGCAAAGGGCGGATGGTTCAGATCGCTTGTCAAGGTCGGTAAGTTTCCGGTTGGTATATTCGTATTTTTCGCGATTGCGATAATCTGTTCCATAATACTTAACCAGACAAAAGCAGGCAGATACATACTCAGCCTCGGAAGTAACCGCGAAGCGGTAAGGCTGTCGGGTGTGGATATCAAGAAATGGGAGATGCTCGCATATGTGATATGCGGAACACTTGCAGGAATAGCGGCCATATATTTTGTCGGAGCTTACACAACAGTTCAGCCCGGATATGGTGATCAGTACAATAACGAAGCGATCGCCGGATGTGTTATGGGCGGAACGTCAATGGCCGGTGGTCTTGCATCGATAGGTGGAACAGTAATAGGTGTGTTCATAATCGCACTCCTGCAGGAAGGTATCCTTGCACTGGGATTTACCAAGGATTACCAGCTGATCATTACAGGTCTCATCGTTATCGTTGCAGTGTATGCAGATGTCATGGCAAGACGCAGGAAGAACTAGAAAGGAAGCG
Organism: Lachnospiraceae bacterium; assembly: GCA_045117595.1. Taxonomy (GTDB): domain Bacteria; phylum Bacillota; class Clostridia; order Lachnospirales; family Lachnospiraceae; genus UBA2868. The sequence continues at coordinate 28,720 of JBGUNV010000263.1, read as the reverse complement.
AAGAAGATGGGTGAAGTTATCCTTGAAATGAAAAGAATAGACAAAAGCTTTCCCGGTGTTCATGCACTTGACCATGTGGATTTTGAGGTAAAGCGCGGTGAAGTTCATGCCCTTATGGGGGAAAACGGTGCGGGAAAATCAACCCTTATGAAGGTTCTTACCGGTATATATACCAAGGATTCCGGAACGATAATCTATGAAGGCAGGGAAGTTGAATTCCACAGCACAAGAGAAGCTCAGGATGCCGGTATTGTCATCGTACACCAGGAGCTCAACATGGTTGGACATCTTACGGTCGCCCAGAATATATTCATAGGACGCGAGTTCAAAAAGGGTATAAGGATCGATGATAAGAAGATGAACGATGAAGCAAGAAAGCTGTTTGACAGACTGAACATCGACATCGATCCGACTATGACGATGAGTGACCTTACTGTCGGTAAGCAGCAGATGTGTGAGATCGCCAAAGCTATATCACATGATGCCAAGATAATCGTATTCGATGAGCCGTCAGCAGCTCTTACCGAAGCCGAGATAGAAGATCTGTTCAAGATCATCAGAGATCTCAGGCAGCAGCAGCTTGGTATCGTTTATATCTCTCACAGAATGGATGAGATCAAAGTGATCACAGACAGAGTAACCGTTATGAGAGACGGATGTTATGTAGGAACACTGATCACCGAAGATTCCACCAAGGACGATATCGTCAATATGATGGTAGGTCGTGTCATATACGAGGAACCCAAGACAAAGAGCCAGGTTCCTGATGATGCACCTGTAGTTCTGAAGGTAGAACACTTAAATGCCGGCAAGATGGTCCAGGACGTATCGTTTGAATTACGTAAGGGAGAGATCCTGGGATTTTCGGGTCTTATGGGTGCCGGACGTACCGAGACCGCGAGGGCGATCTTCGGTGCTGATCCGAAGGAAAGCGGAGAGATATTTGTCAACGGAAAGCCCGTTACGATAAACAGTCCGGAAGATGCGGTCAAAGCAGGTATCGGGTATCTGTCTGAAGACCGCAAGAGGTTCGGTATAGTGGTTCAGAAAACCGTAGCTGAAAATACAACGATGGCCGATCTTCCGAACTATATGAAGGGACTTTTCATAGATAAGAAGAAGGAGAAGGAAGTCGCAAAGAAGTTTGTGGATTCTCTTGCCACCAAGACACCGAGTGTGGATCAGATGGTCATCAATCTGTCAGGCGGTAACCAGCAGAAGGTGGTCATTGCAAAATGGCTGTGCAAGAACTGTGACATCCTCATTTTCGATGAGCCTACACGTGGTATAGACGTAGGAGCCAAGAACGAGATATACAAGCTTATGAATAAGCTCGCAGGAGAAGGTAAATCGATCATAATGATCTCATCCGAAATGACGGAGATCCTTCGAATGAGTGACCGGGTAGTCGTAATGTGTGAAGGAAAAAAGACCGGAGAACTCAAGATCGAAGATACCACACAGGAAAAGATCATGAATCTTGCTACGAGAGATATTAACTAGGAGGAAAAGCATGGAAAAGAAAAAAGTGCCTGCAAAGATCTTTAAGCAGGAGGTGATAGTATTCCTGGTCGTCATAGCACTGCTGATATTCTTCTGTGTGGCAAGTCCGGATTTCAGAAAATACACAACGATACTTACGATAATGGATTATTCGTATTATATCGTTCTGATGGCCATAGGTGTCGCATTCCCTCTTATCACGGGAGGCGTTGATCTGTCGATAGGTACCGGTCTTGTATGCTATTCGCTTGCGGGCGGTTATCTGATAATGTTCAAGGGATGGCCGACCGGACTGGCCATGATAGTGTCGATACTGTTCGGTATAGCGATAGGAGTATTAAACGGAATACTTATAGGAGTTATGGATCTGCCGCCGTTTCTGGGAACTCTGTGTACATGTATGATCACAAGAGGACTCGGATCGATATGTTCCAAGAACACGGGTATTTCCTGGCCCACGACGGGACAGCCGGGCAGCTGGTTCAGAAGTATATTCAAGTATACAACGGCAAACGATACCAAGATCCCGTTGGGATTCATATGGGTACTGATCCTTGCGATCGTAATGCATTTTGTACTGAACCATACGAAAGTAGGCAGATATACCATAGCGATAGGTAGTAATAAGGAAGCAGCGATACTGTCAGGGATAAATGTAAAGTTCTATCATGTTATGGCATATGCGATATCGGGACTTTTTGCAGCTCTTGCATCTATAGCGTATTCTGCAGTGTTCAAGACAGTCCTTCCCGGTACCGGAGCCGGTTTCGAGCTTGAAGCGATCGGCGGTGCGATAATCGGAGGAGTATCTGCTACAGGCGGTGCAGGTTCGATAATCGGAACATTTATAGGTGTATTTGTCATATGTCTGTTAAAAACCGGACTTCCGTTCATAGGACTTCAGGCCAACTGGCAGCAGATAGTTACAGGACTTGTTCTTATCGGATCGGTAATGGTGGATATCATCAAGAAGAGAAAAGAAGCAAAGAAATAGAAGAAGTAATGAATTATTAACAGATGTGCACTGCCACAGGCAGTTCATATAAAAAAGGGAAATCAAAATCCAAATTTAAAGGAGGAAAAAAATGAAGAAAAAGGTATTAGCAACAATCGTTAGTGCAGCTATGGTTGCAACGCTCCTCGCAGGATGTGCAGCAGCACCTGCAGCACCCGCAGCACCTGCAGCAGAGCCTGCAGCAACAGAAGAAGCAGCTCCCGCAGCTGACGCAGCAACAGAAGAAGCAGCTCCTGCAGCTGATGCAGCAGCAGGCGACCTTGATTTCAAGATCGTTGTAAAGAGTTTCCAGTCATCATACTGGCAGGCAGCAGTTCAGGGTGTTAACCAGGCAGCAGATGAGCTCGGCGTTAAAGTTGAGTGTAACGGACCTAATGCTGAGTCTGATATCGCAGATCAGGTTAACATGCTCACAAACTACATCAACGGTGCTCCGAGCGGAATCGGTCTTGCAGCATGTGACCAGAGTGCATGTCTTGATGCTCTCCAGATGGCTAAGGATGCAGGCATCCCCGTAGTATGCTTTGACTCAGGATGTCCTGATGCTCCCGAAGGATCAGTTCTTTCAACTATCGCTACAGATAACTACGGCGCAGGCGCAACAGCAGCTGAGAACCTTTACGCAGCACTTAAGGATTCTATCGCAAGCGCATCCGCACCTGTAAGGATCGGTGAGGTTAACCAGGAGTCAACTTCAGAATCCATCACAAACCGTGGTCTCGGATTCATCGACAAGTTCACAGAGCTTGCATCAGCAGACGGCAAGAAGGTTGCAGTTGTTGGTAACGAGTTCTATGTAAACGGTGCTAAGGATAAGGGTGACGAGGCATCAGCTGACATCATCATCGAAGTAGCAGTTCCCGCACAGACAACTGTTGAGCTTTGCGCAACAGAAGCTTCAGCTATCATGAACAAGTCAGACGTTCTCGGAATCTTCGGTTCAAACCAGGTTGCAGCAGAAGGTATCCTTTCCGCAAACGAGAACCTCAACAAGCTTGGAACAGAAGCAGGCAAAGACATCCTTGCAGCAGGATTTGATGCAGGTACAGTAATCAAGCAGGCTATCAAGGACGGCAAGATGTTCGGTGCTGTTACACAGTCTCCTCTTGCAATGGGTAAGACAACCGTTGAGACACTTTACAAGATCGCTAACGGCGAGACAGTTTCAGATATCGCAACAGACGGTTACTGGTATGACAACTCCAACATGGATGCTCCGGACATTGCTCCGAACCTTTATGACTGATAATTATCAGAAATCGTTAAACATCGTATATCAACACAGGGGGAGGGACTGGATCATCCGGTCCCTTTCCTTGAATAATGAAACAGGAGGAATACATTATGTTAAAAGGAATCCCTTATCAGATCTCACCTGAACTCCTGAAAGTTCTTGATGAGATGGGACATACGGATGAACTCGTTATAGCTGACGGAAATTTCCCGGGATCGACCATGGGCAAGAAAGTCATCAGGGCTGACGGTATGGGAGTACCGGAACTGCTTGATGCGATCCTGAAACTATTCCCGCTTGACACATATCCGAATTCAAAGGGAGAGGAGGACCCGCCCTGTACACTTATGGCACTTGAACCCGGGGATATCGGAAAAGTTGAGACTCCGATCTGGGATGAGTATAAATCGATCGTTGCGAAGTACGATGAAAGAGGAGAAAAGGCATTTCAGGAGATCAACAAGTGGAAATTCTATGATCAGACAAGGGAAAAGGCCAAGGTTATCGTACAGACGACAGAAACAGCCATTTATGCTAATATTATCATCAGAAAAGGTGTTGTGATCGAGTAAGCAGATGCATCGGAGGAAGTCATGCCGGAAAACATTGAACTGATATTTACCGATCTTGAGCTTATGCTCAGGAAACTCAAAAAGCCTTCATACGAAGCCAACATGAACAGATTTCGCAATGAACAGGGTCATTTTATTGATGATATGATCCGGTATGTTAACAACTCCGAAAAACCGGAAGAAACTGTTTGCGAGGTCGGCCGGATGTTTGCCGACCGGGTGTACTCGGCATTTTCCGTGAATGGTAAAATGAAGGGAAGAAAACAGGCAGATCTTAACTTCTTTATGATCTACTATGTTTTTCCGGCCATACTTCTCACAAATGATGACTGTGCAGAGAATTTGTGTGATGGAATAAGAGACGCCTGGAACAGCAGGTTTCCCGCTACAAACATTAATTACACTACATATGAGAAACTTTACGGAGCATTCAGGAATAAGATATTCGGCATATTCTGATCATGCTTAATGAAAATGTGAAAGGAGCCGTATTGGACACAAAATATTATCTTGCCGTTGATATAGGTGCATCCAGCGGACGACATATACTCGGATCGATCCAAAACGGAAAGATCGTGCTTGAAGAAGTGTACAGATTTCCCAATGGAATGATCAAAAAGGACGGTAATCTCATCTGGGAAACTGACCGGTTATTCAGTGAGATCATCGCCGGGATGAAAAAGTGTAAGGAGATCGGAAAGATACCCGTCAGTGTCGGGATCGATACGTGGGGAGTAGATTTTGCGCTTCTTGACGATAAGGATGAACTTGCAGGACCCGTGGTCGGATATCGTGATCATCGGACCGATGGAATGGATACCGAGGTATATAAGATAATATCCGAGAGGGATCTGTATAAGAGAGTGGGGATCCAGAAAGCCATATTCAACACGATCTTTCAGCTTTATGCAGTTAAGCTCAAAACTCCGGATATTCTCAATAATGCAAAAAGCCTTCTGATGATGCCCGACTATTTTCATTTTCTTCTGTCTGGGAAAAAGGCCTGTGAGTATTCCGACGCAACAACAAGTGCCCTGATAGATCCGAAAACAAAAGACTGGGATTATGATCTTATAGAGAAACTTGGATTTGAGAAAAAGATCTTTCAAAAGATCAGCATGCCCGGAACCTGTATCGGTGATCTTAAGGAGGAAGTCCGCAATAATGTCGGATATAACTGCAATGTCGTGCTTCCGCCTTCGCATGATACGGCAAGTGCCGTTCTGGCCGTGCCATCCAACGATGAAGATACATGTTATATTTCATCCGGAACATGGTCCCTTATGGGTGTAGAGCTTAATAAACCGAACTGCTCGGAAGAGAGCATGAAGGCAGATCTGACCAATGAGGGAGGATACGGAGGTAAGATCACATATCTGGCGAATATAATGGGATTATGGATGATACAGTCTGTCAGGAACAGACTTGATCCGGATATGAGCTATGGGAAACTGTGTGAACTTGCATCCGCCGAGACGATAGAAAGCATAGTCGATTGTCAGGATCCCATGTTCCTGTCGCCGGATGATATGGTCACAGCTGTCAGGGATCATTGCCGAAGAGGCGGTCAGGAAGTCCCGGAAACACTTCCGGAACTGGCTGCAGTTATATATAACAGTCTTGCAAAGTGTTATGCGGATAAACTCGAACTGATCGAAGGTATAACGGGAAAGCATTATAGCAGAATAAATATCATAGGCGGAGGATCGAATGCCGATTATCTGAACAGGCTGACTGCCCAAAAGACCGGCAGGCAAGTCGTTGCGGGACCTTCGGAAGCAACGGCTGTCGGAAATATCATGACACAGATGATAAGGGAAGGGGAGCTTACGGATATAGCCATGGCAAGAGAATGTGTCAAAAACTCGTTCGAAGTAAGAACATTTCGGCCGTGAATGGCCATGATATGTGATTTTCAAAAGGATACGGAAGCAAAGGAGACGAAAATGGCTATTAACGAGAAAGAGATCAAAGAACTGTTATGTGATATCGGAAAAAGAATATATAACCGCAACATGGTTGCGGCCAATGACGGTAATTTTTCGGTAAAGCTTAACGATCATGAATTTCTGTGCACACCTACAGGTGTTTCAAAGGGATTCATGACACCTGAATACATATGTAAGGTGGATGAGAAGGGTAATGTTATCGAGGCAAACGGAGCTTTCAAACCGTCAAGTGAGATAAAAATGCATATGAGAGTATATGCAAAACGGCCGGATGTCGGTGCCGTTGTGCATGCCCATCCTAATTTTGCAACGAGTTTTGCGATTGCCGGACAGCCTTTAAATACCCCTATCATGCCTGAAGCGGTGATATCGCTCGGATGTGTTCCGCTCACACCGTACGGGACACCTTCGACTCCGGAAATACCGGATGCCATTGAGCCGTATCTGGATGATTTTGATGCGGTCCTCCTGGAAAATCACGGAGCACTTACGTGGTCACATGATCTTCTGTCTGCATATATGAAGATGGAATCTCTGGAGTTTTATGCCGAACTTCTTTATAAATCTAAGATGATCGGAACACCTACGGAATTTACAAAGGAACAGATAGCCCGGCTTGTTGATATCAGACACAGTATGGGTATAAAGGGAAAATACCCTGCTGACAGAACAGGTGAAAACTGTTATAAATGTAAGAGATGTTTTTGGAAGGAGTAATACATTTATAACAGGCTGAAATGAGTATTTGGGTAGTACAGAAACAAATGATCATAATATTCATACTGATCCTGATAGGTGTGTATCTGTATAAAAAGAACCATCTGTCAAATGCATCTGCCAAGCAGTTGTCATGGATCATTGTGAATATCACCAATCCGATCACGCTTCTTTGTGCTGCTCTGGCCGAAGAGGAGAAGGTTGGTGCCGGAGAGGTCGGGATAGCTTTTTTGTGTTTTGTGGTAATGTTTGCGATCCTGATCCCTCTTGCATATCTGATACCTGTTATTCTCAGAGTGGATCCGGGCAGGAGATATGCATACAGGATGCTTGCCATATTCGGTAATGTCGGTTTTATCGGGATACCGTTTGCATCTGCCGTACTCGGACCGAGTTCACTGATCTTTGTATCGATCTGCGGGCTTACATTCAATCTGGTGATTTATACATATGGTGAGGCATCTCTGAGGGCTGTAGCTTCGGTTCAGCATCCCGAAGAAAACAGTGTATATTCATTTTCCATAAAAAATGTTATAAATTCCGGAACGATAATGGCAGTTGTCACTTTGATAGTGTATCTGGCTGATATCAAAGTTCCGGAAATGGCACAGAGTACTCTGACATATATTGGAAACTGTACGACTTTTCTGTCTATGATCGTACTTGGAGTGTCCGTTGCCCAGATGGTTCCCAGGGAAGTGTTCACCAGATGGAGACTGTATGTGTTTGTTGTGATAAGGCAGATACTTGTTCCCATTATGTTTATCTTCATACTCAGGCCTTTTATCAGAAATGAACTGCTGCTTCGCACAGTCGTTGTCATGGTCGCGATGCCCGCGGGAAATATGCCGCTTATGATGTCCAAACAGTTGGGTGTCAGGGAAGATATGATATCTGCAGGAATAATACTGACGACTATTGCAACGATCATAACAATTCCGGCCGTAATGTACTTCCTGTAACGGTTGAAAACAGATGAATTTATGTGTAGAAAAACAGGATCGAAATCACGTCGATCCTGTTTGTTTTTTGTGTAAGTTTCACAGATTGGAAAAATTCGCATATACCCGGCATTTGTGCACGTTCACGGTATTGTAAAAAGGGTATTTACAGCATGGAACTGCATGCCATATAATCAGACCCATCAGAAAACATTTTCGTGTTTTCAAACTGACAGATCTTGCCGTATCGGCAGATTTTCAAAACATCATTAACATGAAGACGAAAGGGGGAATTGTTGGATGTTCAATTTAATATCAGCTTTTTTTGACAGCATCAGAAGCAGACTGTCGTCCTACGGCCGTGATGATCGAGGGATCGGTGTCGTGGAGGTGATACTCATACTGGTCGTACTGATAGGACTTGTGGTCATATTCAGGGATCAGCTGACAACGATAGTTAACGGGATATTCGGAAGGATCGCACAGGACGCCAACTCAATATGAAAAAAAGCGGGGAGATCACGGTCTTTCTGGTGCTGATACTGTTCGTGGTATCGGCATTTATCATCGAACTTTTAAATCTGGAACATCATTTTACATCCGCTTCAGAAGCACAGTATGCGACTGATGTTGCCGTAAGATCATGCTTTGCAGAATATAACAGAGAACTGTATGAAAGGTATCACATTTTACTTGTAGACAGTTCCTACAGATCGTCGGAATGCGGTATAGAAAGAGTGAAGAGTCATTTTATCATGTATCTGGACGGAAATTTATCTCAGAACCGGATATGCTCCGTTGAGATATCGGAATACAAAAATGCAGAGGACCTGGATTATCAATATATGTTTGACAGTGCAGTCAGGTATGCAAGGTCCTGTCCGGGGCATCCCTTTTCGACGGACACAGATGACAACTGCTTTCTTTCATATCTTCAGATTGTGTTCGGCAACAGCCATGATCCGTCGGACGGATGTGTAAGGGAAGGAGAGATCGAGTATCTGATATTCGGCCGGGAATCGGACTATGACAATATTACGGCCGGAGCCGAAGATTATGCGCAGTATGAAGATGAAGGGTGGGAATATGAGGACTTTCTTCGAGACCGGCTTGAAGAAGTCGGCATGTATACTTTGAAGCACAGATACGTGAATCTGGTAACTGAATATATGAGAATGAACGGAAGCCCCGGGTTTGATCCCGGGACAGGTTATTACGATATTACATTTGAAATCGGGTTGAAGGGTGTGACGATGGGAGAGAGTTATATTTCAAGAAGATATGCATATGATCAGTCGGAGATATGAAAAAGGCAGTCTTACCATAGAGGCGGCCATGATACTTCCGCTATTTATGTTGGGTTTACTGGCGCTTGTATCCGTTCTGTTCATGACAAATGTCAGGCAGAAGGTACAGGCGTCCCTCCTGATGATATCCGAAGATCTGTCGGTAAGACTGGCCGACGGATTAAGTATACCGATGTCGGAAATAGAAGATGAACTGACTGAAAGTCTTACAAATGAAGATTTTAAGTATATTGAGAACGGACGTAATGGTTTTGATATGTCAGGATCAGACATAGATAACGGGGAGTACATAGCTCTTACGGTAAGCTTTGATCTGGTCCCTCTTACCGGAAGATTCGGAATACTTCACATACCATGCTGTCTGAACAGTTTTGAGCATATCTGGTGCGGATATGAAGATCCGTACTTTCCGGATGAAGTATATGTATATATCACGGATGAAAGTGAAGTCTATCATCTGGACAGGGAATGCAGTCATATCAGGCTTTCAGTCAGAGAAACAACACCGGATGCCGTTAGCTTCCTGAGGAACAGTAACGGAGCAAGATACAGATCCTGTGAACTTTGCCATGCAAAGATGACGGATGCAAGACTATTTGTTTCCGAAGACGGAGACAGGTACCATAACAGCATAACCTGCAGCGGTCTGAAAAGGACAGTCCGTGCGGTAAAGATAAGTGAGGTGGGAGACAGAAGACCATGCAGCCGGTGTGGCAGATAAGAGAAACAATAGCTGTTGCAATGCTTGCGATATGTGCATATACGGATATAAGGGAAAAAAACATATATATATTCCCGCTGGCAGTATCCTCATCCGGAGCAGTCATTATCATAATACTCTCGGGTATGACAGATGGAGCGGGAAATCCCGGAGAGGCTTTTGTCCGTGAGTTGCTGCTGCCGGCAGTTTTGGGATCGATATCGGTTAGTGCCGCTTACATATTTAAAACCTTTGTCGGCGCAGGGGACGGTTATCTTATAGCAGCTCTCGTTGTGATAACCGGGATAAGGATGTGCATATTAAGCGTTATGGCGGCAGCAATTGCGGTATTTGTGTTTTGTGTCGGAATGATGATCTCCGGCAGGAGGCGGTATGTGCAGACAGTACCGTTTGCACCGTTTGTTCTTGCGGGATTTCTGGTTGTACTGATAGGTGAGACGTAAGCTAAAAGGAAGTTTTACAATAGAGGCAGCACTGATAATGCCCATCATACTGGGTGTTATAGTGCTGTTTATTTATTATTCCATGTTTGCTTACGACAGGTGTGTCATAGACACGATAAGTGAGGAAGCATGTGTAATGTCGGTATACGGGCAGTTTTCCGGGGATGAAAACGGTGAAGAATATATAAGTCGCAGACTGCAGAAATATCTGATCCTGAAGTGGGATACGGACATCAGAATGTATTCGGATGAAACAAACGTTTATTCAGTGATAAAAGCCAAAGCGGTTTTTTTAGACAAAACATTTGAACATAACTCAAGAGCAAACAAACACTTTTTTCCTGCTACAGATATATGACATTAAAGGAACCGGCCTGCTGATGAGGCCGGCCGGTTCGTTGTCTCTTATGTCTTTCCGGATGTGGTTATTATCTGATCGGATATGCGTGTCCGTCGCCTATGACCGCTTCATTGTAGGAAAGTCCGTCGGTATCAAGTCTGATCCTGTACTGGTGTCCTTCCTGTACATCGAATTCCAGACCGCCCTCGATGTTATCGCAGTTAGCATAGTAACCGTCTACATACTGTTCACTTCCGTCTGTTACATCGTAGAGATACATTGAAAAGTGCCTGCTGGCATCTGTGCGGATGTTGCCGCTTATGAGATCTTCAACCTGTCCTCTTGTGATGATGGTAAGTCTGTCTGATGCCGCCGTAAAACTTTCGGTTGATGAGCTGATCCCGAGGTGGAGATCGAATTTCCCGGTGTCTCCCGAAATGCTCATGTCTTCGTTCTCATGGTCGGGCATCACTATGATCTGATCATCAGATGATCGTGACTGACTGTCATCAGATTCATAAACGGTATTATCTTCTGCTTTCTCAGTCTCATCAGAAGCATCTTCTGAATCAGGCTGTCCTATAGGGTAAACATGTCCGTCGCCTGTGACCGCTTCCCTGTAGGAAAGTCCATCGGTCTCAAGTCTGATCCTGTACTGGTGTCCCTTTTGAACATTGAATTCTAGACCGCCCTCGATGTTATCGCAGTTAGCATAGTATCCTGATACATATCTTTCACTTCCGTCTGTTACATCGTAAAGGTTCATAGAGAAGTGTCTTCCTGCATCTGTGCGGATATTGCCGCTTATGAGATCTTCAACCTGTCCTCTTGTGATGACGGTAAGTCTGTCTGATGCTGCCGTAAAGCTTTCTGTTGATGATCTGATGCCGAGATGAAGATCAAATTCACCGGTATCTCCTGAAATGTTCACAGTCTCATTTTCATGGTCGGGCATAACTATTACCTGATCATTTGCAGATGTATTGTTTTCTTTAGCAGCAGCTTCAGCTTCAGCCTTAGCTTTTGCCTCAGCCTCAGCTTTTGCCTTAGCTTCAGCTTGTGCTCTTGCTTCTTCCTCTGCCTCGGAATTATCACTCCGGACAGTGAATCCCTGGCTGTTTTCCTGATATCCGCCCTTGCTGTCTGATGCGGATATTTTGTATGTATAGCTGCCTGCCGGCAGGTAATTGAAGAGCAGAGCATTGTCTACCTTGGAATACTTGAGCTTGTAACTTGCAGTACCGGGGTTAACACTTTTGGTATAAACCGTGTTTCCGTTTGCATCATATATCGTTCCGGTTACATCGGTTATTGTATAGTTTGATGTTACAGTACCATCGATCGGATAAGTGTTTCCCTCCATTATAGTTCCTATGGGGCTGACTCCGTTTATTGAAAGTGCCGATGCGACCTCTGTCTGTACGGGATTGGTTGATGTATTTTCGCTGTTGCCGGTAAAGTTGTGACGAACAACATAACCGTCATTATTTATGATCGTCTGAACAAGTGTATCATTATTGTGTGATGATCCGTATGAGTATCTGTATCCCCAGTACCCGTCTGCATTGGATGCGGGATTGTCCCAGTTGATATAATTATTGTATTTTTCACCTGTCTTCGGCTTATACTGGCTGTTATTAACATTAGCCTCAACAACATGTACCTTACCGTTAACATTTTTGCTTACGACTGCAGCGTGAGGTGAATGTTCATAGAAGAAATCACCGGCCTGAAGTGTAAAACCGTTTTTAAGATCGGCTGCCGAGTATACGGTAACATTATATGCGGCGGGATTTTTGATCAGGGTGTTGTATGAAGGAAGCTTTGTTCCGAACAGCACATAAAAGACGTATCTGGCAAATCCCGTGCATGTTGTCCATCCGTTGAAATTATTGGATGTGTTTCCGGGATTGTCTGTAAGTCCGAGAGCCCTGTGGCGCTCACCCATGTCAATGTTTCTGTACGGATCCGAGTATCCGTTGTCCACGGCTCTTTGTACAGCATCTGAACTGAGGTTGGCATTCCAGAATTTTGATCTGTAGATGGGAGCCATGTCCTCGAGCACCCTTGTCACATCTGCAGGACTGTTGCAGGTTGTTGCTGCCTTTACGGGAACTGCTGATATCCCTGTAGGGATCAAGAGAGTGGCCATCATAAGTGTGGCTAAGATTTTTTTGATCTTCTTCATTTTATTTTCCTCCTGTATGTTATGTTTGAGACGTTTTCTTATCATCGCCTTCCAAACATATATACACAGGAGAAAACACAGTGTTACAGAAATTTTCAATTCATCTTGTCCCGTCTTCGGAATATAGGGGTTTTGTGATATAATCAAAAAAAATCAGGATAAGCAGGTAGATCGGTATGGCATCTGTTTTTCAAAAAAAGGCGCTGCGTCGGCTGGAATCCCCGGAACAGCTCGATAAGCTTATAGTTGTAACACCTCCTCTGACATGGATGATAATGGCTGGTGCATCCTTGATCGTTATAGCTTTTCTGGCATGGGCATTCTTCGGTTCCATAATCCAAAGCACAACGGTTGATGGTATTGTTATGGGAGATGAAAAAGGATCTGTACTGGCCCTGGTACCTATCGATGAAGCCGGCAGGATCAGAGAAGGGCAGTCATGTACGCTCAGTGTTGTTTTGGGTGCGCATTCCGGTATGGAATTTGAGGGAAGGGTTTCAGGTCAGGATATTCAGATCGTCAGTGAAAATGAGGTAGCAGAGCTGACGGAAGATAAAAGCCTTTCCGGAAGCCTGATGAAAGATAAAGCGATGGCTGCGGTTTATATACTTTCAGATCCGGGAGTGTCATTAAATAAAGGAGAGCTTATCCGTGCCCGGATCATAGTATCAAATGCACATCCATACAGTTTTCTTGATTTCGGTAAGACCCGATGAAAAACTCTAAAGTCAGAACAAGAACGGTTTATCAGATGGAGATGACGGAATGCGGTGCGGCATCTCTTGGAATGATATTGTCATATTACGGCTGTTATGTACCGTTGGAAAAGCTGCGTGTTGATACCGGTGTAAGCAGGGACGGATGTAATGCATATAACATTCTCCTTGGGGGAGAGAAGTATGGATTGAAGGGAACCGGGATCAGATTAAGTGCGGATACTCTGCGAAAAAAGACGTTTCCCTGTATAATTCACTGGAATTTTAATCATTTTGTTGTATGTGAAGGAATGAAGGGTAAATATGTATGGATAAACGATCCGGCACAGGGGCGTTATAAAATCGGGTTTGCGGATTTTGAAAAGAGTTTTACCGGTATAGCACTGTTTTTCGAAAAAACAGAAGAATTTCAGATCAGAAAAGATAAGAATTCAGTCTTTTCCGCACTTTGGAAAAGGATCACAAAACAGAAGGAAGGTTTCCGGCTGTTGATCTTTGCCGGTTTTCTTCTTACTCTGCCGGGACTGTTGATCCCGATGCTTTCCCAGGTTTTTGTGGATCAGGTATTGACAAGAGGCAGCATGGAACTGGCTCAAACGATAGCACTGTTGATGTTTCTGGCGCTTTTGTTTCAACTCCTGCTTTCGTGGTACAGGGATTATATACAGGAAAAAATAAGTCGTAAATCATCAGCATTGTATACCAGAGATTTTACTGAACATATGCTGAAACTTCCGATCTCTTTTTTTGAACAGAGATATCTGGGTGATGTGATAGGACGAAGTGACAACAATGATCATATAAACGATTTTCTTTTAAATGATCTTACAGGTGTTCTGCTGAATTTCTTCACAGCGGTCATCTATCTTATAATACTGGCTCGAAGGAGTCTTCTTCTGACATTCATCGGAATTATGGGAATAGGAGCGGATCTGCTGATTTCTCAGCTTAGTATGGGGAAGATCAGGAATCTTTCAGAGAAGAATTCTATTGACCAGGGACGGCTTAGCGGGATCATCTTTTCAGGTTTTGCAATTTCGGAAACATTAAAAGCTTCGGGTATGGAAAATGAATATGCCGGAAGGATAATAGGGCAGGAAGCAAAGTGTGCCGACACCGAGCAGGAAAATAACAGGATTCAGGGAATAATGAACACTTTCGGCGGGGTTACCGGGAGTATTACCAATACCATCATGCTTCTTTTCGGAGCATATTATGTCATAAAGGGAAGATTCAGTCCCGGTATGGTGGTATCATTTATAGCCCTTTACGGCATGCTTTCGGCTCCTGTAAAAAAGATGACCGGCTTTGTTCAGACCATGCAGATTATGAGGGCAAAACTTAACAGGATCGAGGATGTAGAGCGCTATCCGCTGGCGCATACATTTGAGAAGGATCCGAAACAGCTGGTCAGATTCAGCGGTAAACTGTCAGGAGATATCGAGATAAAAGATATTGTATTCGGATATAACCACCTGTATTCGCCGTTGATAGAGGGATTATCCTTTCACCTTACATGCGGCAGAACGCTGGCACTGGTAGGAAGTTCGGGATCAGGCAAATCTACAGTAGGAAGACTTCTGAGCGGAATGTATCCGGCCTGGGAGGGGGAGATACTGTTTGACAGGATATCGAGGGAGCGTATTCCCGAAAACGTCCTGAATGCAAGTATAGCAACAGTAAGCCAGAACGTGGTCCTTTTCGGAGGCACGATCAGGCAGAATCTGACAATGTGGAATGATAACATTCTCGAAGAAGATATCATCAGAGCAGCGAAGGATGCCTGTATCCATGACATCATAGTCGGAAGGACCGGAGCGTACGACAGCATGCTCACAGAGAATGGACGTAATCTTTCGGGCGGGCAAAGACAGAGACTTGAGATTGCAAGGGCACTGGCGCTGAATCCCTCAATTCTGATAATGGATGAAGCTACCAGTGCGCTTGATCCGGAAACTGAGAAAAGAATTATAGATAATATAAAACGCAGAGGCTGCACTTGTGTGATAGCCGCCCACAGGCTGAGTGCGATCCGCGATTGTGATGAGATACTGGTCATGGATCATGGCAGGGTTGTACAGAGGGGATCCCATGAACAGCTTATGGAAGAGGACGGATACTATCGGGAACTTGTCCGGAATATGTGAGGAAAGTATGTATTACAGTTTGTATGGTAGTGATGATTTCATCACCAGAGACAAAGGATATGTCATTCATGTAGATAAAGGTACGGTCCTGGTTTATCTTTTTCCGGTTTCCGACGGATGTCCGGGACGAAAACTCCTGCTTGCCCAGTTACATCCGGGAGAGACTGTTCCGGCATTTAATTATATGGATGAGGAAGGACAGACATGGAATTTCCAGATCATGTCACTTGATGAGGAGGCCGGGATCACAGTGGCAGAGGATGATGCGCCTGACAGACACAGAGATGAATTTGCCAGAGCAGCACATATTCCAGATGTGGAAAAAATAGGATATGACGAAGCAGTGGTCGAAGTATACAGACTGCACCAGGTTAAGGATGATGCTTTTATCTATCAGGTTGATAAGGATGGCAGGCTTTTTTACGAGAACGGTCTTAAAGCTATCTATGAGCACTTTGAAGGAAGTGTCAGACAGACAGAAGATCCTTTATCAGGGAATGATCTGTTTAATGCAGTGCAATATATCTGCAAAAAAAAGGATATACAGTTGGAAACCTATGAGAGCATTACCCGGGCAGAAGGGCAGGATTTTCTTGTAGAAAATATCGCAAGATTATCAGATTTTCTGGTTCGTCAGGTTACACTTGAGGAAAACTGGTACAGGAAGGATTCAGGGATCCTTCTCGGATTTTACCGTGAAGGAGAAAAGGCAGTCGTATTACAACCCCATGGTTTTGGCAGCTATGATGTGGTGGATCTGTCTGCCGGTGAAATAAGGCGTATAGACAGGGATATTGCCGAAACACTTCTGAATTATGCTTATGTTATATACAGACCGCTTCCTGCAAAAAAAGCGGGGATTAAGGAAATTGCTGCATTTTTACTGAAGGAACTGTCATACAGAGATGCCCTCCGCTATTTTATTATGACTGTACTTGGTATAGCGGTCGGGGTTCTGCTGACAATGCTCAACAAGTGGATCTTTGACCGGTTCATACCTGAAAAGGACTGGATCGGATTGTTTCAGACAGTTGGTATGCTTTTGGCATTTACCCTGGGAAACATATTATTTGGGATTGTCGGAAATACAGCTTCATTAAGGATGACGGTAAACGCTAGATATGATCTTCAAGCTGCCGTCTATCACAGGACTTTGAACCTTCCTCAGAAAGTACTTGATTCGGTAGACAGTGCGGACCTTGCCGGGAGGATCACGGGGTTTTCGAATACGTGCATAAAGCTTGTGTCAGAAGTATCCTCTGCCGTGATATCCGCTGTTACCGGGTTGGTATTCCTTGTTCTTATGCTCGGCTATTCCAAAACGCTTACAGCAGGCGGAGTTTTACTTATTATGATCTATATCATAATAAACTTTTTGATAACGGGAAAGAGGATCCGTTATGAAAAGGAAACTCTGGAGTATGACGGAAGATTAAGATCAGAGCTTTATCAGGCGCTGACGGGTATAGAAAAGATAAGACTTTCAGGTTCGGAGAATAATGTACTTTACCGCTATATCTGCCATTTCCTGAAGGTTAAGGAAATCGGACGTTTACAAAAACTCTGCATGATAGCGCAAAACTCCATAGATTATGTGATATCCGGCATTTTCATGCTTATTCTGATCTGTCTGGTTTCCTTTGGGAATATACCGTTAACTACAGGTGAATATATGGCATTTGCGAGTGCGTACGGATCTTTTACGGGAGCAGTGATAGCACTGACAGGGCTGTATTCCGGAATAATGGGAGCAAAGCCTGAATGGGACAGATTCCGGTTTGCTCTTGATAATGAACCTGAAATCTCAAAAGGAAGGATACGACCGGATCATCTAAATGGAAAAATAGATATTGATAATCTGGTCTTTTCATATGAAAAAGGTGAACCCAATGTATTGGATGGAATATCGGTCCATATAGAACCCGGAGAATATGTGGGAGTTGTTGGAGCATCCGGAAGCGGAAAGTCCACTCTCCTTAAGATGCTGCTTGGTTTTATTGCACCTGATAAAGGAAAGATCTATTATGATAATATGGATCTTGCTACGATAGATAAAAGGGAGATCAGAAAGAAAATGGGGGTAGTTCTGCAAAGTGACAGTCTTATATCAGGATCGATAGCAGACAATCTTTCCATAATGTCCCCCGGACTGAAACAGAGCAGAATGCTGGAAGTGTTGGGAAAGGTAGGTCTCAGGGAAGATATAGAAAACATGCCGATGGGACTGCAAACCATATTAGATGCCGAAAACCCGACAATTTCCGGAGGACAGAAACAGCGTCTTATCATAGCAAGGGCGCTGGCTTCGGATCCCAGTATAATCCTGTTTGATGAGGCAACGAGTGCACTTGATAATATCACCCAGAGTAGGGTATGTGAGACCTTGAAAAATCTGGATGCAACCAGAATTGTGATAGCCCACCGCCTGAGCACCGTAATGAACTGTGACAGGATAATAGTGCTTGATAAGGGCCGGATAGCGGAGGAAGGAACTTATGAGGATCTGATGAAGAAGGACGGGATCTTTGCCGGGATGGCAAAAAGACAGATAGCATAACGGTTATATGTGAGGATTTTGCTATGGCGCAAATATGTACAGAAGAAATGGTCAGTGAAATAGAGGCCTTAATAAGCCGGATAGATAATGATCTGGAAGAAGAGGATTCCGTACCTGCGGTAAGGGAACTGATCCCGCTTTATGATTCTGTTGTTCTGATGAAACGCAGATATGAGAATAAACTTCGTGAGATGAGACAGGCTGCATCGGAAAGAGACGCTTTTTATGGCGAGATGCAACAGATAAGGGCCGAACATCATATGGCAGAGAAGATACAGAGAAGCCTCCTGCCCGGTAAACCCGAAAAATTTCTTGTGACACACGGAGTGGATCTTTTTGCCGATATGGATACGGCCTGGGAGGTCGGAGGAGATTATTATGACTTCTTTGCTATAGATGAAGACAGACTGTTCTTTTGTGTAGGAGATGTATCCGGAAAAGGTGTGTCAGCTGCTATATTCTGTTCGATAGTAAAAACATTGATAAGTATGGCCCTGCAAAACGGTGAGAAGCTGGATAAGGTATGCACAGATGTATCTAAAAGGATGTTTCAAAGTCAAAACAGTCTCAGTAAACTGTTTGTGACCTTGTGGGCCGGGATCATAGACAGGCGGGACGGCAGTGTCTGTTTTATAAATGCCGGACATGATGCGCCTGTTATCATAAGGAAGGATAAGGCGCCCCGGACAATAGAAAAAAGAAGCGGGCTTCCGATAGCATCATATTATAATGAGAAGAAACCCGAGAAGTGCGGATATGAAAAAGGAGAGATTAAACTTGACCCCGGAGATATGATTCTGTTGTATACAGATGGCATCACAGACAGTGAAGACAGTGATCATAACAGATTCGGCAGTGAACGTATCATGGAAAAACTCCGGGAGTTATCATCGGAGGAGATGTCTTCAAGGGATATGGTATTATTTCTTGAGAGAGGTATAGATACCTTTGCCAATACAGGAGAGCGTGATGATGATATCACTGTCCTTGCCATGCGGTATATGGGAAAGCCATAAATATATTGAATAAAAGGTATGAAAAATGATTTCTTATGAGGGTAAGAAAGATTATATTTTTATAAGCTACAGTCATCGTAATGAAGATGTAGTCATGCGCATTGTCAACAGGCTGCAAAACGACGGCTACAGAATATGGTATGACGAGGGGATAAACCCCGGGAATGAGTGGCCGGAGATCGTTGCATCGCATTTAAAGGACTGCGCGGTTTTTATCGCCTTTATTTCTGAGGATTATCTTGATTCGTTCAACTGTACGAGAGAGATCAACTATGCGGTAAGCAGAAGGAAACCTTTTTTAGCGGTATATCTTCAGGATGTACAGATGACTCCGGGAATGGAAATGCAGCTTTCGGGTGTACCTGCATTATCCCTGCACGGGATAGAGGAAGAAGAATTCTTCAGACAACTATATCAGACAGATATAATAGCTTCCAGCAGGGAAGAAGCCGAAATAAAGATAATGGAACCGGTACCCGACAGACCCGCACGTAAGAGTCGTCATACCGTCCTGAAAATCACAGGTATAGTTGTTGCGGTACTTTTAGCTGTCATTATTATACGTATGGCAGCCGGAAGCATTACAAGCATCAATATTGCCGGTACAAGCATACCAAGGACGGAAACCTATCTGACATTAAGATCTGCTGTTCTGTCAGCAGAGGATTTGAGACAGATAAACAAGCTTGATGAGCTTCACACTCTTAATATTACCGAATGCCGGTTTACAGAGGGTACGGAAGAACTTAAAGGCCTTGGCAGGAATATTACAACTCTTGACATGGAAGGATGTACCGGGATATCGGATTACGGATTTGTATCTTCTCTGGCAGGTCTTCAGACTCTTAATATTACTGACGGTGATATTACTGATGACGAATTGGCTGCAATAGATTTTTCTTCCCTTCCGGACCTGTCCAACATAAGAATAAACGGAAATAAAAAGATAACGGATATTGGTCCTCTTGCCGCAGTAACGAAGCTCAGGATACTTGAAATAAGTGATACATCGGTATCAGACCTGTCTGCACTTACCGATATAAACACTCTAACGATATTAAGAGCGAGTGATACAATGTTGACGGATCTGACGCCCATATCCCTGAACACAGACCTTGAGGAGCTGAGGGTTGACAGTTGTAAGATCACATCACTAAGACCTTTGAGAGATATGACGAACCTTAAGATCCTGACAGCCGGCAGAAACGAACTGACTGACCTTGATGGCCTGCAGGACAAGGAAGAACTGGTATCGCTTGTCCTGTCTGAGAATAAACTTGCGAATCTGGACGGGCTTGAGTCTTCGTTTCGCCTGGAAAATCTGATAGCGTATGGCAACGCTCTTACATCGATCGAGGGACTTTCCTCGTGTACGGTTCTGAAAAATGCGGATCTTCACGATAATGAATTGGAAAATGTATCGGTTCTTTCAAAAAGCAAAGAGACTCTGGTCCGTCTTGACCTTAGAAGTAACCGGCTGGAGGATCTGTCAGCATTATCAGGTATGCCGCAGCTCAGCCAGTTCTATGCGGATGATAATATGATAGATGATCTCTCTTTCCTTAAAGGCTCCTTATCATTGGAAGTGATCTCTGCCCGGAACAACCGGATCAGGTCTTTTGATCCGATGGCGGAAATGTCAATGTTGAAGGAGATATACCTGGGAAATAATAAGATAGAAGGTGCAGTTAAACTTGAAAACATGCCTTTGATCAGTAAAGCGGCTCTTGAGCACAACAATATTAATGAAATATCGTTTTCGAGCGAAGAAAGAGCATCGACACTGGGAATACCGGTACATTTAAGTTTTCTTTCTGCATACGATAACCCGCTCTTTGAGATAAAAGATGTATATAAAGGTGTCGGGGAAGAAAAGACAGATAAAAAGATCAATGAAGGATGGATCAGTTTTCCGGCAGAAGAAGAAGCAAAAGCAGCAGGATATGTATTTGATCCGTACGCTCTGACAGCGTGTTTTCATGAATTGTATCTTACGGATTGTCCATATGATGCAAGGCTGGAACTGGAAGAGAGTAACAGCATGATAAACTATACGGATACAGCAAATCTGGACAGAATGATGCAGGATAAAAACGGGGGAACAGGCTTTAGCCTGGATCTGTAATGGCTGTTAAAACATACGAAGGAAATGACAATTACATATTTGTCAGCTACAGCCACAAAGATAAAAAAAAGGTGATGACTGTCATAAAAAAGCTGCAAAAGGACGGTTACAGGGTGTGGTATGACGATGGGATCGAAGCAGGAGCGGAATGGCCGGAAACGGTAGCTACACACTTAATGAACTGCGGGCTTTTTCTTGCCTTTATTTCAAAGAGTTATCTTGAATCATTTAACTGCAAACGGGAGATAGATTTTGCGGTCAGTAAGAGAAAATCTTTTATTGCGGTAATGCTTGAAAATACGGAATTATCTCCCGGAATGGAAATGCAGCTTGCAAGCGTTCAGTTTCTGAACAGATATCAGCTGAAAGAGGACGAGTTTTATGCCAGGCTGTATCAGTCTGAATTTATAACGACATGTCGTGCGGACCGTGAGCAGGGTGCCGCCGTGTATCAGTCCGATAAAACGGCAAAAGACCGTAAGATTTGGAGAAATAAAGGTTATAACATAAAAAAAATGGCTGCAATAGTAGCCATAATACTGGCAGCGGCGGGATTACTTCTCCTTCTGGGACGAAATCTGACGTATATAACCATAGCGGGAACAAAATACAGGTTTGATGAAGAGTATCTGACTGTAAAGGATACTGTGATCGTGCCGGCAGATACCAGAAAACTGGCGAGATTCACAAACCTGGGTCTTCTGAAGTTTGAAAACTGTGATTTTACGGAAGATTCCGAAAAAAATCTGGAGCGGATCGGAGACGGTGTAAGAAGCTTTCATCTTATTGATTGCAAAGGATTGGAAAGCTACAACTGGCTTGGAGGAATCAATAGTATAGAGTGGCTTGAGATCAACAACAGCGGGTTTGATGATGACAAGGTTTCCGGTACATGGTTTCTCAATATGGATAAGCTTATAAGCATAGACCTGTCAAATAATGAAGGGTTTTCAAATCTTGGAGGTCTGCTGAACAGTGTCCATTCCGGCCTGCATCAGATCCATCTTGCCAATACAGGCGTGTACAGTCTTGCTCCGCTTGCAAAGTTTGAGGATCTGAGTGTGATCGACATTTCGGGTTGTAAAGTGGAATCGCTTGAATCCCTGCAGTCTTTGAAGAATGTTACCCAGCTTACGGTAGATGATAACGAACTGAAAAGTCTGACCGGTATTGAACAGATGACCGGTATCGATACCCTGTCTGCCGGCGGAAATGCGATTGAATCCATAGATGCCATACGGGATTTCGGATATCTTGAAAAAGTGGATCTGTCCGATAATAAGCTGAAGGATATATCAGCCCTTGAAAAAAGCAGGATTTCAATAAAAGAGCTGTATCTGGAAAACAATCATATCAGCGATATGACATCTCTTAACGGATTGAGGAGCCTTGAGGTGCTGTGTATTGACAATAACGAGTTAGATGATCTGTCCTTTCTTGATGAAAGCGATGAACTGAAGATGTTATCGGCATGTAATAATAATATCCGCTCCATAGAATCCGTATTGAACAAACCGGGCCTGAGAGAATTGTATCTGTCGGATAATGAGATCACGGGAGATGTTGTTTTCTCAGAAGATTTCGGAGCATGGAATGAGAGTGGTACGGATGATTTCGGAACAGGTAATATCCATCTTCAGCATAACAATATCTCATCGCTGGAGTTTTGCGGCAGGGTTCCGATGGAGTTGGCAGTATATGATAATCCTCTTATCAGTCTGACAGGGCCTTCAACAGATTCCGCAGAAGACGGAGCAGAAGAGCCTGTGAAGGGTACTGCCGTTTTCAAGCTGTCAAACGGACATACCATAGTGATAGACGATTATGAGGAGGTCAGGGAAAGAAAGGGAACTCTTTCGGGAATAGGAAGTGCATATCTTTCATGGGATTCGGGATCAGGAGAAATGCTTGATAACATAAGCAGTTTTGATCAGTATACGGATCTGTATCTGTCAGGATGTCCGCTGGATTACATGTCACAGGTTGAGGAGATCATCAGTCGTGTTGAATATATGACTGATGATAAAATGGACGAGATAACGGAGAAGGCGAGGATAAACAATATATATCAGTTCAGATACTGGTAGTTATGTAACAGAATATGATCTTGTGTGTATAAAAGACCGGGAACACCCCGGTTTTTTATTTTGTCTGATCAGTGCAGGAAAGGTAAAAAAATGAGGATAGCAAGGATAATAGAAAAGACGGCAGCTGAAGGTCCAGGTATCAGATTTACGGTGTGGATGCAGGGCTGCATGCATCAGTGCAGAGGATGCTGGGCAGAGGATATGTGGTCTTTTGAAGGCGGCAGTGAAATCAACATAACAGAACTGTATGAACGGATAATGTCAGTATCAGATGAGATAGAAGGAGTGACTTTTCTGGGAGGAGAGCCGCTTGCCCAGGCGGAAGAACTGCACAGACTGATTGCAAAAATAAAAAAATCAGGATTATCTGTAACAGTCTTTACCGGTTACGTGTATGAATATATAGAAACATTCGGAACATCAGCCCAAAAGGCAGTTCTGGAAATGACGGATCTGTTGATAGATGGCCCGTATGATGAGGATAAGAGGGATTTTTCAAGACCCCTTGTCGGATCTTCAAACCAGAGATTCCTGTTCCTTACTGACAGATATTCAAAGAAGGATATTGAGTATGCCGGAAACCGGATCGAGGTAAGGATAGGCCAAAACGGTGTGGTAAAGATAAACGGAATGGGAGATTTTCCGGAAATCACATCATTTCTTCAGGCCGGAGGTATGAGCAGAGAATAAAAGGAACGGCATGCTACGGAGGGTGATATGAAGCAGCTTAAGATAAGGATATTTGCGGACGGGAAGATACAAAGCATAACTGAAGGTATAAAAGGCAGGGCGTGCCTTAATTATCTGAGCGTTCTGGAACAGCTTACGGGAGCAAGGGCAGTCGATTCCGATTATACATCAGAGTATTACGAGGAAGAAAACATACTTTGTGAGGAAACATATACGGATATTAAGAACAGGACCGGTGGTCTGAAATGAATGAGAAGAGGATCGATCGAAAATGGAGAGCAAAAAAGACAAAGTGCATGCTCTGGGGGGTTGTCCCCGTTTTTGATTTCTTTGCTTTTTTACTTATGGCAGATAATTCCGGAGAGGAAAAATACAAAAGAAAGGGAATGTTATTCGGCGTGATCACGCTTACAGCCTTTTTCCTTGTAGTATCGCAGGATATCCTGATCTATTACACAACGCTCATTATGGGAACAAGAGCCGCTGCCTATACCAGAAGCATCATAATAGTTGCGGGGATAACGATCGCGACATCATACATGATCCAGCTCATACTTTTATTGCTAATGCGCAAAGAGTACCTTATGGAATGTGAATATGCTGATGTGATGAATGGGACAGGTGAAGATGGGACCAGACAGGGAGAAACATCAATATCCTGTGTAAGAGAAACGGAAAGGATCGACCTTAATAACTGCACCGGGGAAGATCTGCAAAAACTTCCCGGGATAACCGCCGCAATGGCCATAAGGATAATCAGGGACAGGGAAAATAACGGAGTATTTTCATCAGTCGAAGAATTAATTGACAGATACTCGATCAAACCACATTTTGCGGTAAGGATCATGGAAATGGCGTTTGTATCGACTGATACAGACCAGGACGAAGTGACAGGATCATCGTCCGGGACAAAGAGAATAAGAGTACTGGATATCTGACGGGAGAACAAAGCTATGGCAAGGATGGAATTTGTTGAGAGATTTGCAGATCTGATAAATGCGGGGTTTCCATATATCTACATACCATCGTATGAAGAAGACAGGGTGGTTGCGGCTATAAAAGAAACCATCGAAGACGAAAATCTTGTAAAGACAAGAAGGTCGCTATATGTATGGACGCAGACAGAAGGCCTTATTTCAGATAATAAACGTATGTCAGACACGAAAAATGCATTGGCCGCTATAGAGTTTGTCAGGAGAGATAATGAGGAAGCAGTATTTGTGCTGAAGGATTTTCATATCTATTTCGGAGCTGACCGGAATACTCATCCGGACTATCAGGTCATCAGGAAACTGAGGGATATACTCCCTTACCTGAAGGCCAGCAGGAAAACTGTCATCCTTCTGTCTCCCACACTTGTTCTCCCTGCAGATATGGAAAAAGATATATCCGTACTGGATTTCGATCTGCCTGATATGGAAGAACTCGATATGGTGCTTACTGAACTGGAACAGAGTATCCCGAGGGAGAATATCAGGATCGATAACGCAGAACGCAGGAATCTTGTAAGATCTGCCCTGGGCATGACTTTACAGGAAGCCGAGAATGCTTTCTGCAGGGCGATAGTAAGACAGAAGGGACTTGAGGCCGGTGCCATAAACATCATACACGAAGAAAAGAACCAGATAGTAAAAAAGACAGGTGTGTTGGAATTTGTACAGAGTGATCTCAGGGAAGAAGATATAGGCGGTCTGGAGAATCTGAAAAAATGGCTGATCAAAAGGAACGGTACCTGGCAGGAGAGAGCAAGAGAATACGGAATCCCTGCGCCGAAGGGAGTTTTGATCACGGGTGTGCCCGGTTGTGGAAAGAGTCTTACGGCAAAGGCAATGAGCTCCATATGGAAACTGCCGCTTTTAAAACTTGATATGGGAAAAATATTCGGAGGGATAGTGGGAAGTTCTGAGGAAAACATCAGAAAAGCAATACGGACGGCTGAAGCGGTTGCTCCGTCAATCCTGTGGATAGATGAGATTGAAAAAGGTTTTACGGGAACAAGATCCGATGGTGATTCCGGAACAGCCGCAAGGGTTTTCGGTACTTTTCTGACATGGATGCAGGAGAAGGAGTCGCCGGTATTTGTTATAGCTACTTCGAATGACATAGACAGTCTTCCGCCGGAACTTTTGCGAAAGGGCAGGTTTGATGAGATATTCTTTGTCGATCTTCCGACGTTAAGGGAAAGAGAGAAGATTTTTCAGGTTCATCTGAACAAAAGACTGAAAGCCGGAAGTATAGAACACAAAGTTAAAACCGACAGGGAAACACTCGAAGAACTGGCAGCTCTTACCGAAGGATTTTCCGGTGCCGAGATTGAGCAGGTTATAATAGCGGGACTGTATGAAGCTTTCTTTTGCGGCAGAGGGCTTACGACAGAAGACCTGAAAAAGAGCATAGGAGATACTGTTCCATTATCAATGCTGCAGAAGGAACAAATAAAAAGCCTCAAAGAGTGGGCAGGAAAAAGGGCGGTATTGTCTACTGCAAAGGAAGACAGGGAAGAGATTGCTCCGGGTTCTGAAAGGGTAGTACAGAGCGGAAGAATTGTGGATTTTGACTGAAAATGGAGGAGGAATTGAAATGTCAATGACTGTAACACTGATCCCCATAGTGATAGCGATCGGATCTACGGTTTCCACGGCATCCCTGGCAGCCGTATGTACAAACAGGAACAGGAACATATCAGAAGTGCCTACAAAGTTCGCAGACAAGGGGCTGCTTGTAAAAACCTTAAAGGATCACGGTATAAGGACAGTTGAGATTGACAGAGATCATCTGGTTATAAAGCTGGATGAGGGGGAGATACATTACCATAGAAATACCGGGGATGATACCTTTATGATGAGTGTCAGAGGAATCGGCAATATTGATAAACTGATGGGATCTCTGAAGGAATTTGAAGAAGAGTATGGCAAAAATGTACAGGCATACACTTATCATAAGATAATAGAGGCTATGGAAGAACACGGTCTGTCATTAACTGATGAGGAGGTACTTGAAGATGATTCAATATTGCTGACACTGAGTATATGAGCATTAACAGCAGCGAAGTGTTTACGGGTGAACCGGCTTTTATTTTTGAGGTATATGGTGTAAAATGATCTTCATTGAGAGGCTTAAAACATTATGGGAGGTAATTATGGCTGAGTTTGCCAGCTTTCAGGAATATGCGGAAAAGAAAGAGGCGCTGGATCAGGTTGAAGCGGCTTTGAGAGAATGCGCTGATTCAGAGTCGGCTGTAGGTGGAAATGATCGTCTCTCAAAGCTTATAGAGGAGTATTCACTCGAGGAAGAAAACCTTTCCAGGGAGGATCTCATATCCACCGTAGCAGGAGTCCTTGATCCGGGTGACAGGATCTGGAAACAGATTCTAGAGAGAAACGGGGGAAAGCTGCCGTAGAAGACGGACGGATAAACTTCGCAAAGGGATAGTTAATGCAACAGAATATAGATTACGAAGAGGCATACAGGGAGAATTATCTCCCGGTATATAATTATATACATAAGCATGTCCTGAACATTGCTGATGCAGAGGATCTGACAGCAAATGTATTTGTCATGGCATTTAATGCATGGGACCGGTATGATCCCAGTAGATGTCCGGTCCGTGCGTGGTTTTACATTATTGCATCCAATCTGTTAAAGAATTTCTACCGCGATCAGGAGAAGCACAGGAATGATCAGTCTCTTGATTCGGAGGATCCTGCAGCATCATATGAACCCGGAGATGACAGCTTTACCGAGGCACAAAGGATCATGGCATTAAGAGAAGTTGTAGCTGAAGCGCTGGAAGCTCTTGATGAACGTGAGAAGCAGGTGGTAATAAATAAATATTTCCACGATATGACAAATTCGGATCTTTCAAAGGCTTTGATGACAAGTGAGGGCAATGTGAGGGTCATTTCCACGCGGGCGCTCAAAAAAATGAGGAAATATCTGGAAGAACATCCCGAGGTAATGGGATAGGCTGTCGGTCAGGCATATCATTTTATATCCAGTACATTATGAAATCCGGTCGATCTGAAGACACTCATAATTTCGTCTCCGACGTTTGTCACAACAAATTCACAGTTTTCTGATTCATCCACGGCCTGCTGTACGGCAAGCAGAGCCCTCAGTCCGGAGCTGCATATATATCCTACTCCGGAAAAATCAACAATGAGCCTGCCTGTGGATTTAAGTTCCGCAAGCATTCTTTCTTCGAATTCTTTTGAATCGGAAGTTTTGATATCGCCTTCAGGCGCAAGCTTAACATATCCGTTTTCCGTACTGATCTTATACTGCATACCATCCCCCTGTTTTCATAGCATTTACGGTTATTATACACCATTGCCAAGAACCGTTGCAGTTTAATTGCTTCAGGTCTGCGTAGGGTAAAAGTTTTGTAGGAAAAATAAATATAGAGAAAGCACCGGATCCTTGTGTTAGGATTTAGTTGACAAGACATAATCC
>JBGUNV010000262.1:0-7237 GCA_045117595.1 Lachnospiraceae bacterium | reverse complement strand
TTGCGGATGTCGTCACGGCGAGTGTCGGACACATACCGAGCATGAGTACAAATGTGGGATTTTCAATTATCAGTCCGTTAATGAGGGCTTTAAAACATTTTTTCATTTTCCCGCACCTCCAAGATTACCGTAAAAAGCCAGTCCTGCATTTACTGCATTTGTGACAGCTTTTGTCGTTATCGTAGCACCGCTGATGGCATCTATCTCAAAATCAGCCGATGCACCGGTTTTGGTATATGAAAACTGTGCCACCTTCTTTTCCGCAAACTGGTCCTTAAACCTGCTTTCCTTAGCCTTCATTCCAAGCCCGGCAGTCTCTGAAATCTTAAGTATCTCAATACCCTTGACAGTTCCTTCGTTATCTATACCCATGGAAATGGAAATATCTCCGCCATAACCTTCATGTGTAGTCACATTGATAACATATCCGATATTATTTCCGGAGGCATCCCTGGCCGATACTGCGGAATCAATATCACATCCTCCATCTTCCGGAACCTTTGCCAGTGCCGCCGAAATATCATCTTCCGCTATTTCATCAAAACCATCGGCCTCGGGAAAAACCGATCTGTAAGCTGCCAGCCTGGTATTTTCCTCCATCTGCGCTATCGGATCCTTTGTTATTTCATACACGTATCCGAGAGCCAGACCCGCAACCAGTGTTATAAGAGTAAGACATACTATATTCTTTACACTCTTTCCCATCAGATCTCACCCCCTTTTCCGAAGCATTTGGGTAATGTGATCTTCTCAATGAGCGGAACAAGAAGATTACTGATTATTATCGCATAGCTGACCCCTTCGGCCGATGACGAGAAAACTCTGAAAATACCTGTCAGGAGTCCGCAGCATATACCGAAAATGAGCCGTCCGTTTCTGGTTATCGGACTCGTTACATAGTCTGTTGCCATAAAGAACGCACCTAACATAAGCCCGCCACCGCAAAGCTGTGCAAGAAGGTAATTCACGTTCCATCCGTTTCCTGAAAACAGTCCCATGAATATGACAAAGGAAGCAATATAAGCACAGGGAATCCGAAAATCAATGATACCTGTCACGATCAGGAATATCGCACCCGCAAGAAGAAGCACGGTACTTACCTCTCCGATCGTTCCGGCGGTATTCCCAAGAAACATATCCATAAGATTGACAGCACCGCCATCCTTTATGACTGCAAGCGGTGTTGCCCCCGTAAAGGCGTCATATGAAAAATCGGTCATCCGGGCAGTAAAACATATCATCAGAAAACATCTTCCGCCCAGTGCCGGGTTCATGAAATTCTGCCCCAGGCCGCCGAACAGCATCTTAACGACAAGTATGGCAAATATACTTCCGATCACACCCATCCACCACGTGGCTGATACCGGAAGGTTCAGTGCAAGCAGCAGACCGGTTACAACCGCGGTCAGATCTCCTATCGTCGGCTTCTGCTTCATCAGCAGCTCATACAGAAATTCAGTCGCAACACATGAAACGATACAGACAGCGATCAGAAGAGCCGCCCCTGACCCGAAACGGTATATCCCGTAGCCGCTTGCGGGCAAAAGGGACAATATAACAAATAACATTATCCTTGAAGTCGTTACCCGGCTTCTTACATGAGGAGAAGCGGATACATTTATCATTTCGCTCATTCTCTCACCCCTGCTTTTTCTTTTTTCTGTTCGCAAGAACAGTTTGTCTCATCATCTTGATCTCCTGTGTGAGGTGCCGTTTTGCGGGACATACGTAACTGCAGCATCCGCACTCAACACACTCAAGTCCGTCAAGTTCCGTGAACTTTTCCTCGTCGTAATGCTCGGCAATATCGGCCAGTTTTGATGGCAGAAGCCGTGACGGACATGCATCCACACATCTGCCGCAATTGATACATGCACTTGCCTCACATCCCGATACGGGATCCCTGACAAAAGCCGTAACAGCCGAAGATGATTTCGTAACCGGAACATGCGTGTCAAACAGGGCAAACCCCATCATCGGGCCACCGGATATGATCTTGCCGGGAGGTGTCTTGAAACCTCCGGCCGCATCTATAAGATCCTGATAGCATGTTCCTGTCATAACCTTGTAATTCTGGGGATAACGGACGGCATCACCCGTGACCGTAACAATACGTTCCATCAGAGGACGCCCCTCTATGACCGCATGATAGATCGCAACTATCGTATCTACGTTATTGACGATACATCCCGCGTCCGCCGGAAGCATCGTGGAATTGATCGCACGTTTTGTTACCGCATATATGAGCTGTCTTTCAGATCCCTGCGGGTATTTTGTTTTAAGTATCTTGACGGAGATGCGGGGCTCATTGATACACAGGTCCTTAAGCACCCTTATGCAGTCCGGTTTATTGTCTTCTACCGCAAGTATGCCTTTGGCATGTTCAAAAAGGCACAGGATTATCTTAAGTCCTGCTACTAGTTTTTCCGGCTCCTCAAGCATTCTGCGATAATCGGATGTGAGATAAGGCTCACATTCGGCACAATTCGCAATGACATAATGGATCTTCAGCGGATCCTTGGGGGAAAGTTTGACATGTGCAGGGAAACCGGCTCCGCCCATTCCGACGATCCCGGCCTGCCTGATGATACTTACAACTTCCTCCTTGGTCATCTCCGCGATCGGCTTGACCGGTATAGGGGGCGCTTCCTCATATGCATCATCATTTTCGATCACAACGGACATGGTCATCTTACCCTGAACGTTGCGCCTCATCTCGATAGCCTTAACAGTCCCCGATACCGATGAATAAATGTTTGAAGAAACAAAACCGTTCGCCTCTGCTATCATCTGTCCCCGGAGCACTCTCTGACCCGGAGATACTATACAGTTTGCAGGGGCGCCGATATGCTGTGAAAGCGGAAAAACAAGCTCACTGCTTGTCGGGAGCAGATCTATTATTTTCTTATCCTTGGTAAGATCCTTACCCTCATATGTATGTATTCCGCCTTTGAAAGTAAGACTGGACATGACTGACTTCTCCTTGAAAAGATTCTTGTAAAGATCAATTTATTATACCATAAATACGTTTAATACTTTATACTATTTTCATCAAACTCTCTTTATATATCAAACAGGATTAAGGCTATGCAGATTATAGAGAAAACATATCCCGGCGTTACACCTTTATATCAGCTTGACAGGATCTGCGATCCCGCATCGGCTCTGTTTATCGACATCGAGACTACGGGACTCGTTCGGGAGACCACATCATTATACCTTATAGGGTGCGGTTCATATACCTCACAAGGATTTGAGACCAGGCTTTTTTTTGCCGACAACCGTAGCGAAGAGAGCGACATATTACAGGCATTTGCCGATATGATACAGGATTATACCCATCTTCTGCATTTTAACGGCCTGAAGTTCGATATACCCTATCTGAAATATAAGGCTGACAAATATGATATCCGTAACATATTTGAAGGCATAACACAGGTTGATATATACAAGCTGTGCAAACCTCTCAGATACCTGCTCTTCCCTGACTCCATGCGCCAAAAGGCAATTGAAACATTTCTCGGCATAAAAAGAGATGACATATATACCGGGGGAGAACTGATCGATGTATATCTCGACTATGAAAAATCTCCGAATGATGAGGCACTTCGTGATCTTATCACACATAACCGTGAAGATGTTCTGGGAATGCACTATATACTTCCGATCCTCACCTATCTTGATCTTAAAGACGCACCTCTTTGCTACAGGGGTTACCGTATAAACAGTTATACCGATTATTCCGGCTGCGAGTGCGAAGAAGTCATATTTGAATACAGTGTAAATGCCGTATTTACCAGATCGTTTTCAGCCAAAACCCGGACAATGTATGTTAAGTTCACCGCCGATGACAACTTCCTTCAGATAAGGCTTCCGATATATAAGGGCGAGATGAAGATCTACTTCGACAACTACAGGGACTACTTCTATCTTCCCGATGAGGATACGGCCATCCTGAAAACGCTCGGCATGCTGCTTCCGGCAGACCGTCATATAAAAGCGACACGAGAGACATGCTACCGGAAGGTCTCCGGAAGATTCTTGAAACAACCCGACAGTCTGTTTACTCCGGTGCTAAGATGCGACCTTAAGGACAAAAAGAAATACTTCCGCTTCCCAGAAGATTTCAAAGAAGAAGCGGCCGAAGATTTCGGCCGCAGTCTTTTAAATATATTCTTTACGATGAAAAAGCGCTGTTAGTCATCACTTGAGGAGATCATTCTTCTTCTCATAATAGAACGAATTCCTTCTTTCAAAACCATATTTACGATGATTCATGATCTGTTCCGTACTTCCTATGAAGAATATTCCGCCGTTCATAAGACTGTTTCCGAACTTCATGAATATCTCATCCTTGGCCTCTTCGGTAAAATAGATCAGCACATTTCTGCATACTATGAAATGGCACCCTGTCGGATACGGATCCTTCAGCAGATTATGTTCCTTGAATTCAACCCTTGATTTGATCTCATTCTTGATCTGGTACGATGTCCCGACCTTGGTAAAATATTTATCCTTAAACTCCTTGGGAACACCCGCAAGACTCTTCTCTGCGTATAATCCGGTCTTGGCTGCCGCAAGAACCTGCTTGTCCAGATCCGTAGCATATATTTTGATCTGTGAAAGAGGCAGATGCTTTGACCACGCCATTACAAGTGAATAAGGTTCATCGCCGGTGGAACACGCCGCGCTCCAGATCT
Source organism: Lachnospiraceae bacterium (assembly GCA_045117595.1). Taxonomy (GTDB): domain Bacteria; phylum Bacillota; class Clostridia; order Lachnospirales; family Lachnospiraceae; genus UBA2868. The sequence continues at coordinate 2,537 of JBGUNV010000262.1, read as the reverse complement.
TGATGTTCTTTCCGAACTTCTCGATCAATTCGGGGATAAATACCTTGTCCATCAGTTCCCACTGATCGGGATTTCTGTAAAACTCCGAAACATTGATCGTAAGATAATTGACAAACTCCTCAAACATTGCCTTATCGTTCTTGAGGGCGTTTACAAATTCTTCGTATCCTTTTATCTTGTGCTTATCTATAAGTGTATTGATCCTGCGCTTCATCTGGTTCTCTTTATAAGCACTCAGGTCAATACCTGTCATCCGAAGTATTGCCGCTTTAAACTTTTCGTAATCCATTTCAAACCTCTGTACCGGCTTTATTCGGCTGCATCCTCCGCAGCGGGAGCATCCGTATTGTTCTCATCCCCGGATGTTGCCTCTTCTGCCCCGTCAGATTCTGAAGCAGTTTCAACTTCTGTTGCTTCTTCCTCAGGAAGCAATGCCTTCATTGACAGAGATATCTTCTTGTTATCAAGATCAAAATCGACGATCTTGGCAGTGATCTCCTGCCCTACCGAAAGGATATTGGAAGGCTTGTCAATATGATCTCTTGATATCTGTGAAACATGAAGGAGTGCATCGATACCTTCCTCCAGTTCAATGAATGCACCAAAGTCGGTCATCCTTGCAACCTTGCCTGTAACCTCCTTGCCTATGGCAAATTTGGTCTGGGCATCAACCCAGGGATTCTCATCATCAAATTTCCTGGAAAGTGCGATCTTGTTTCCGTTGATCTCCTTGACAAATACACGTACTTCCTGACCGCTCTTATAAACCTTGCGGGGATTCTCAACACGTCCCCAGCTCATCTCGGATATGTGGAGAAGTCCATCGGCACCGCCGAGGTCAATGAACACACCGAAATCAGTAACGTTCTTAACAATACCCGTGATAACATCGCCAACCTTAAGTCTGGCAAAGAGTTCCTTCTGAAGCTTCTCTCTCTCAGCCATAAGAAGCTGCTTGCGATCACCGATGATACGACGCTTTCTGGGATTAAACTCTGTAATGACGAATTCTATCTCCTTACCGAGATACTTGGAAAGATCCTTCTCATATCCGTCTGATACAAGACTCGCGGGAATGAACACTCTGGATTCCTCAACAAGAACACTCAAACCACCGTCAAGTACCTGGGCAACTTCGGCCTTGAGCACCTCTTTATTTTCAAAGGCTTCCTCGATCCGCTTATTGCCTTTATCAAATGCAAGCCTCTTATATGACAGAAGGACCTGTCCGTCACCGTCGTTGACTTTGATGACCTTGGCATCCATCTTGTCACCGACATTGACAACAGTCGTCAGATCGAGACCCGGTGTATTGGAATATTCGTTACGGGTAATAATACCGTCAGCCTTATACCCGATGTTGAGAATTATCTCATCAGGCTTGACCGCGATGACCGAACCTTCGACTACCTCTCCGTTATGTATTGTTTTGCAAGATTCTTCTAACATTTGTTCAAAAGTTAATTCTGACATAATTTTGAACCTCCTCAATTATATTATTTGGGGTTGAAGCCCCTGCGGTAATGCCTACACGTCGAAGTATTCCTTGCGGTTCAATTTCAAGGTCATCCTTGGTCTGTACATACAAAGTTCTTTTACATTCTCGACTGCAGATTTCGTAAAGCTTCTGTGTGTTGGAGCTCTTGCTGTCTCCGATCACAATCATCATGTCAACTTCAGCGGCTATTTTACGGGCCTCATCCTGCCTTTGTGAAGTCGCACTACAGATTGTATTCACAACGTTAAAATTATACCCTTTATTTTGCAATATTTCAACTAATTCTTTAAATTTACCGAGCCTGAATGTTGTCTGAGAAACAACGGTTATCTCCCTGTCATTTTCCGATACAAAATCACGTGCTTCATCTTCGTTCTCGATGACACATGCAGGGTTATCTTCACTGCACCAGCCGATGATCCCAGCCACCTCCGGATGGTTCCTGCTCCCGATCACTATTATCTGCTTACCTGCTGCACTGTCGGCCTCTACGATACGGTGTATCTTTTTGACAAAAGGACATGTGGCATCCACCACTTTGAGCGGTGAATCGTTCATTATCTTTTCAACCTTTTTTGATACCCCGTGCGACCTTATTATGATAGTCCCCTGTTCGAGTCCGGCTATCTTTTTCAGATCGTCTATAACAACGACTCCTTTATTCTCCAGGTCAGACACTACATGTTCGTTGTGTATGATCGGACCGAACGTATATATCCTGCCACCTTTTTCTATCTCGGAATAAACTGTATCCACAGCTCTTTTGACTCCGAAACAGAAACCGGCCGAATCAGCCAATATCACATCCATCACAATCTTTCCTCTGCCAGATCCGTTACAGCTTTTACAACTTCATCAACAGTCATCTGTGAACTGTCAATAAGTACCGCATCTTCCGCCTGCCTGAGGGGCGAATGCTCTCTTGTCATATCCCTGTGATCTCTTTCGATTATATCGGCCTCGATAACGGATATATCGCACTGTTCACCTTTGGCCGTAAGTTCGTCATATCTTCTTTTCGCGCGAACTGCACTTGATG
>JBGUNV010000261.1:0-10948 GCA_045117595.1 Lachnospiraceae bacterium | reverse complement strand
GAATGGGGCTGGCATCCTTTTCGTGGATACCGGATATGACATCAAATTTCACAAGTGCCAGATTCGGGAACGGTGTTTCGGATGGCGGACTTACAGGTAATTATATATCAGTGCTCGGAAACATCCAGCCGGCCTATCTTTCAAGATGGTTTGTGCTTCTCGGACTGTCATTTCCTGCAGCTGTTGTTGTAATCGGTTTATGGAAGAATCTGAAGAACAGAAGATATCCGTCCCTGGTCTTTTGCCTGCTGTGTATATTTATGGCGACATCACAGCTTGTTGTCGAGAGTATACATCTGATGCTGCACTTTATGTCGTATGTAGATTATCCGGTAAGGAACGGTTTTATCATTTATTGCATTATGGCCGGATTTGCTGCGGCTTCATATGATATAAATGAGGATTCGGATGAGTCGGATCCAGGGAATCCGGCAATCGGTATTGTGATCGCCATGATACCGGCGGTTTTTGCGGCGGCAGGGTTCAGATACCGGTATGTTGAGCATAGGATCACAGATCATACTGTGCTGCTTTTTACAATGGGATTCATGACTGTCTGCGTGCTCGTCCATATCGTGCTGATAAATCGCAAAAGCAGAAGAAAAATATATATGAGTGTATTCCTGTGGGCATGTGAGCTGTTGATATTCGGCGTCATTATGATCGGTAAACCGCTATATGATACGCCATACGGCAGTGATCCCGAGCAGGAAGGTGAGTTTATCAGGATATCGGACCAGCTTGTACAAAGTTTTGGCGATAAACTTAAAACGGGTCAGGATGCTGCAATGTGCCGGATAAAAAATCCGGATACAAGCCTTAATGCAAACTACGGGCTTGTAATGAGAAGGGAGACACTTGCGGGATGGACCAATCTGGCAGGAGCCGATCAGATAAGCGGGGCTGTAAGTCTCGGATATTCCAATCAGTTTACCAGGATCCTTGATTCGGGAGGCAACATTTTTACTGATACCCTGATACATGTTACCGATCTTATCAGCCATCGTAAACTTGATGAAAAACTGTATGAAAAGACTGCGCAGGCGGATGCTGTTATCGATCATATGACCGGTGAAAAGGTCATGTATTATCTGTACAAAAACAGGTATGAGCTGCCTTTTGCGATCCCTGTATATGATGTTCCGTTATCAGATGTCGATGATGAGGATCCTGTTGCATATTTTAATTCATTTGCGAATGTTATGTGCAGGAAGGAACCGGTGGCAGATCCCGTCGGATCGCCGGATAAGACTACGTCGCGTGATGGCCGGCAGATAAGTGAATACAATATAAAGACAGAAGGGAAAAAGGCGCTGTATTTTAAAGGCCGATGTGTTGATACGGATTATTACAATACGCGTATATACGTAAACGGCAATCTTATAGGCATACCCAGTATCCGTGAGAATGAAAATGATCTGTTCCCGGCACATTTTAACAATAATACGGTTGAACTCGGATCGTTCGATAATGAGGATGTATCAGTTACGGTTGATATGGATATTAGCGATCCGGTGCAGAAATACGATTACTGTCTTTATGAGATAGACCTGGATGCTCTGGAGGATATATGTAACGATGTATACGGAATAGTTACGGTATCGCAGGGAAAGAGAAGCCTGGATATAATGCTTGACGGTGTGCCTGAAGAATACAAAGGAGTCCTTATACCGGTATCCTACAGTAAGGGGTGGACTGCGACCGCAGACGGAGTGAGAGTGGACATCACCAATGTCGGAGGATTGTTCATGTACGTCCCCATAAACGGAGAAAAAGAGATAAAAATGACATATTTTCCTCCGATGATGAAATACGGCATCATTATAGCCGTAATATCTGTCGTATCGCTTGTTGGTTTTTCACTTACAGACAAAAAGAAAAGACCGTCATCCGGTAAAGCGGACAGGGTGCTCGGAGAGTTATACTCTGTCGCTTTTATGGCGGTCTTTGCAATAGTATATCTGATACCGGCTGTTGCGGCTGTCATTTACCGTCTGCTATAGGTGTGCTTTGAAAAATTCAAGTGTCTTTTCGATCACCTTATCCTGGTCTTTGCGTGCAAGACCGTAATAAAGCGGCAGACGTACAAGTCTGTTGCTTTCTTTTGTGGTATAAATATCATCACCTGAAAATCTCCCGAACTTCATACCCGCCGGTGCACTGTGAAGCGGTACATAATGGAATACACAGAGTATATCGTTTTCCCGCATATAATTGATATACTCTGTTCGGGTATCGAGATCTCTGCACTTGATATAGAACATATGGGCATTGTGTGTACACTCTTCGGGAATGGTCTGAAGTTCGATCATGCCATTTTGGGCGAGAGGAAGAAATGCCTCCAGATATCTGCCCCATGAGGCGAGCCTGTCATTCTGTATCTCGTCAGCGTGTTCGAGCTGTCCCCAGAGATACGCCGCATTAAGGTCGCTGGGAAGATAACTGCTTCCGTAATCGATCCAGTTATATTTGGCTACCTGGCCTCGGTAGAACTGTGAACGGTTTGTGCCTTTTTCCCGGATTATCTCAGCCTTAACGATATTGTTCTTGTCATTGATCAGGACAGCTCCGCCCTCACCCATGGAAAAATTCTTGGTCTCATGGAAAGAGTAACACCCGAAATCACCTATGGTCCCCAGATATTTCCCCTTGTAGGTACTCATAACTGCCTGGGCTGCATCCTCAACAACGTACAGATTATGTTTGCGTGCAATTTCCATAATGGTGTCCATTTCACATGCAACACCCGCATAGTGCATAACACATATGGCTTTGGTCCTGTCGGTTATAGCTTCTTCGATCCGCCTCTCATCGATGTTCATGGTATCGGGCCGTACATCTACAAAAACAAGCTTAGCTCCTGTAAGGACAAAAGCATTTGCGGTTGAGGAGAAGGAATAACTTGGAAGGATCACCTCATCCTCCGGTGTAAGACCACATAGTATGGCGGCCATTTCGAGAGCGGCTGTTCCGCTTGTTGTCAACAGGACCTTTTGTGCGCCGGTTCTGTCCTCGAACCATTTATCGCATTTTGCCGTAAAGGGTCCGTCGCCACAGATCTTATGGTTGTTAACGGCTTCACGCATATGATCGAATTCATTACCGAAAAAAGGCGGAACATTAAAATGTATCAGACTGTCCATTATATTCTCCCTGAAAATGTTCTGTTGAAAGACGAGCATTATTATAACATAAAATATAAAGATAAAAACCTAAATGACGCCATTTGTGTTAAGTCATCTTGTTCATGTGCCTGAAATGTGGTAAATTTTTCATTGCAGTTTATTGACCGATACTGATGTTGCATTATCATCGGAGGATGTATATGAGATTGCTCAGGAAGATCTCATCTTCAAGATCAGGGTTTGCCGTAATATCCGGGTTTGTTACGATAATGGCATCGCTCACCCTGTTCAGACCCTACTGGGAGGAAAATGATGATATAGGTATCACGCTTCTTGCCGAGGGGGCATTTGGCTCGCGTGAGCCCCATCTTGTTTATTCGAATATATTGTACGGTAGGATATTATGTGCCCTTCAGGGCCTGATCCCGACCGTCAGGTGGCATGCGGTAATCATGTATCTGTTCATTTTTATATCATCGTGTCTGTTTATATATATGATATGTGATACAAAAAAAGGAAAGATACTGTCTGTCATATTTCTTGCCTGTACTGTGTATGAAATATGTGTGGCACTGCAGTTTTCAAAGGTGTCGGCCTATATCGCGATCCTTGCTTATTTTGTTCTTTTCCGGCTCGCCGGACAGAAGATGGCCTCAATAAGCCAAAAGGCGATCGCAGTTACGGCGACCATATGTCTGGTATACGCATTTATTCTCCGAATGGAGTCGTTCCTGCTTGCAACTATGATCGCAGGGTGTTACGGTATTTGCCTTGTGGTTTCGGAACTGATAAACGGTGAGCTTAGGGAAAAGTTCAGATCATACTGTCTGTTGTTTGTTCCCGTATTTGTCATCTGTGGCGTCTTATTTGCGGCTGACAGGTATTCGTATTCGACCGGAGAGTGGAATGAGTTCATCAATTACTTTGATTCGGTTGCCGAGCTTGAGGATTATCATAACAGTTCCCTGCTGTATGACCTGCACGGGGAAGAACTGAAGGCTCTGGGTGTTTCGGAAAATGATGCGATTATGTATATCACGTACCAGTCCCTGGAGCACAGGATCACAACCAATGATCTGATGAACAGGATCAGTATGCTTGACGGCAAGGGAATCGGATCTGTTAATGCCGATTTTCTAAAAGCCTGGCTGGCAAACATTTATGATGAAGTGTTTGATCTGAACAGTGCTTTTATAGGACTGGTATTATGCGTAGCCATACTTTTATCAGCCACATGGAAAAAAACGGATAAAAAGTATCATCTTGTTATTATGGGCATACAGGCCGTTATATCGGTAGCGGTGCTGTTTTATTATCAGTACAGCGGACGTTGGTGCCACAGAGTGGTATATGCCCTCGTTGTTTCCGAACTTATACTTGCAGTATATCTTTTGTCCGGTACAGATGATGAGAATATCGGACCGGTCAGGGCCTGCGTATATGCTATGGTTTTTGTTTCATTGATATACTTAAGACTGGGCAATGAATTCTCGTTCAGGGAATATGAGAGAGATGCTTTTAAATATGATGAATTGGTTTCCTATATGGAACAAAACAAAGAGAACCTGTATGTGGCGGATGTTTTTACAATGATTGATTATGACAGGTACAGGATTTTTACTGCTGCACGAAGTGGACAGTTTGACAATTGCCTGATGACGGATTCCGTACTTATGGCCAATTCACCGGTCAATAGAGAGATAGCGGCAAGGTATGGATATACCGATCCGCTTGAAGCTTTGTGTGCAGGAGATGAAAAAGTGATTCTTGCAGACGGACTCAGTCCGGAAACAGAGTTGGTGTTTTGCAAAGAACACGGCAGTGCTGACAGTTACCGCCTCGTGGAACTTGATGAGGTGGGTGGAATCAAATTGTATAACATACAGTAACCGATCAGCAGTTGATCTGTTCCTGAATGGCATAGAGCGGACGTTCCTTGCTCATATCAAAAACATTTCCGAGATAAATACCCATTACCCCGAGTGTGCTCAGGATCGCACCGCCAAAGAAGAAAATGGCTGCTGCAACGGTGGTCCAACCTTCGGGATTTGCGTTGTATACATAATATTGTATAAGAGCATAGATGATGTAAATAAACGAAAATACAGCCGAAGCAACCCCTATCCATATCGAAATATAGAGCGGACGGTTGGAATAGGTACTGATGATGCCGACTGCCGTTTTCCATTTTTTGATAAATGTGAATGAGGATTTTCCCTCGTGACGGTTCATCTGTTCATATTCAACAAAGGTGTGACGGAATCCGAGCCACATCAGAAAAACTCCAAAATCGCGGCCCCGGTCTTTTGAGGATCTGTAATGATCCGCTGCGCGTTTGCTTGCTATCAGATAAGTGGCAAGATCATAGTCAAACTCCACCCCGGAAAGAGCACACAACAGATTGTGATACCATTTTGCGAATAATCTGACCAGGAATGATTCTTTGCGCTGTCTGCGCCTTACGAATACCACATCATATCCTTCCAGAGCCTTATTATACAGATCGGGTATGTTTTCCGGAGAATCCTGAAGATCACAATCCATCGTAATGATCCAGTCGCCTGCAGCCTGTCTGACGCCCGCCGTGACAGCGCATCCCTGTCCGAAATTCTTGGTAAAGTGGATTGCCTTTACATGGGTGTCGTTTAATGCGACCTTTTGAACTTCTTCCCAGGAATTCATTGTATCGCAGTCATCGACCATTACAATCTCATATTCGACGTTCATGCCGGTAAGTACGTTTGTAAGTCTTTCATGAAGGGGAGCGACCGCCGCGGGACAGCCGTATACGGGAATTACAACGGAAATATCCATTAAAAGATCCTTTCTTGATTCAAATCGGAAAACGGGTGATCATAAAGTGGCAGCAAATTCGTCAAGCATATCACCGACGCTGGGAGATATCGATACAAATTCACATCCGTACCGGTAGTTTTCCTTATCAATGGCGGCGCTTCTTATCACACGCACATCGGTTATTATCTGCGGAAGTTCGGGAGACAGCTCGATATTTGCGATAAAATAATATCCTACTGGAAGTATGCACTGTGAGATGAATCCGATCCCCTTCGAAGAGATATCTATAACCTTAACGTTAAGATCCAGATCCATTATCGTGTTGGTATCTTCCTTGTACAGATTTGATATTGATAATTTGATCCCGATCGGGACTCTTTTATCGCCTCTTCGCTCTTCCATGATGTCTCCTTTTTAAAAATCATTCTTGAATAATTTACCATATTTTTATAACATGAACAAGTACTGTAGCGAGGAGGAAATATGATAACCACAATAATCTTTGATATGGGTAATGTCCTTATAGATTTCAGATGGAAGGCCCTCTACCACGAGATGGGCCTTAGCGGCGAGAGGTTTGACAGAATGGCAAATGCCACGGTACTTGATCCCGTATGGAATGAGTTTGACCGGGGTGTATGGACGGACGAGATGATGCTTGATGCGTTCATCGAGCGGGCTCCGGAACTCGAGAATGAGCTGCGGGACTTTATGGACAACCGGTTTTCCGGACTGCTTCGGAAATTCGATTATACGGATGAATGGATAGACAGCCTGAAAAAGAACGGATACAGGATATATATCCTGTCGAATTTTTCCGAGAAGGCGTTGAGGGAATGTGCGGCGGAACTTGATTACATCGACAGGGCGGATGCTGCGGTCATTTCATGCCATATAAATATGATAAAGCCCGATGATGAGATCTACAGGTACATACTTGATACATACGGTATAGATCCGGCGCAGGCTGTCTTTATCGATGATAACGAAGATAATGTTGCGGCGGCCCGTAAGTTCGGTATAAATACGATACTGTTTACGGGTAAGGCTGAAGCGGACAGAAAACTTGCCGAAATGGGTGTCAGATATTGAAAATGTTTGTCGTTGTATTGGACGTATACAGGCGGTTTGCGCGCAGCCATCCTGTAAGTTTTATCTGTATAAATCTGATATTTGTGATATTGTGGATCAATACCATTATGTGGTTTTCGGGAGAGAATGCCGAGATATCCGGGGGACGGTCCGCACAGATACTCGTGAGTATTGTAAATGCCGTGGATCCGGATGCAAATGTTACGCTGGAAAACTATGAATCCATCGTGGCCCTCGATAACTGTGAAAAGGTGATCAGAAAACTGGCACATATGTTTGAATACGGAGTGCTGGCATTTCTGGTATGTGCCACTTCCTTCGGTTTCCGTAATCTTCCGAGACGATATGCATGTATCGCATCCGTGCTGTTCGCGGGTGTAGTCGGGATCGCGGATGAAAGGAATCAGACCGTAACGGACGGAAGATACGGCTCATGGGTCGATGTGTGTATAGATATGCTTGGAGCTGCAATAGCGGTCATGATCGTTTATCATCTGACGATCCGCTATCGGAGGCGGAAACGGAAGACGAATAATCATCCCGTCGACCGGAACGATACATAGCATACCTGTGTAAACAAATAGCGATGTATGCGACCACCGGAACAAAGATGGTACATGCAACACATCCTTTGAACATGAACATGGTGGCGCTGCTGTCAAGCAGTGCCATTATCAATGTCAGGATGTACATGCCTGCCAGTATTATTATGCATGCAATTGCTACGATACGTTTTAATTTTGTCATGATAATTATATTGATTTTGGGCCTTTTTCGAATTATTATTATAACATGATTTTCTTCGAACTGTACAGACAACTGGACATACGAATATTTCAGACCATATCGGGTATTGACTCGGGATACGGGTCATGTGCAAAGTACGTATTTGACAAGGATTCTCTGATACTCCTCGGGATGGATCATTCCATACGATTGAACGTTTTGACCAGAGAAGTCAAGAAAGATGCCCCCATAAAAAACTGGGATATAGAGAGTGAAGCCGTCATGTGGTTCGCAGAGGATTCAGCCGAGGCGATGCTCGTCAGGCTGATAAATGATGCATACCGTAAGTGGCTGCAGCTTGATGTTAACATCACGGATGAATATTTTGCCATGGAACTTGAGCAGGTGAACCAGATGCTTGCAGGGTATGACCTTCGAATCTTTTCCGATGAGTCCGGTATGTCTATATTTAAGGCCGAGGTCGGCGACGGGGATGAATTCACGTTCGAGCAGGCGATTGAACTCATCATGGATATCGATGATAACCGCATGGATGATGAGGGGATCGCACGGCTCATAAGCGAGGCGCTGTACTACAGAAAACTTGACAGATACGAGGAGGCAACAGTACGCCTTGAGCAGGTGGTGCGATATGTCGATCATACACTGCCCGTATATACCCAAACCGTGTTTACACTCGCCGAGACTTACTATTATATCGGTAATTATGAGCGTGCGGTCATGCTGTATTACAGGGTGAACCTTGATCACATAGAAGATGAGAATGATTTTTATCTGCATCTCGGTCATGCGCTCGTAGATGAGAAGATGAAAAAATACGACAGACATCTTCGCATATATTTCCACAGCCGTGTAGACAGTGATTTTGCCGATACCCACAGACAGGCTGTGGCTGCAGCAAAGGCAAGCGTGGCTGATGTTTTTGAAGAGTATGAGCAGACCTGCCTGGAAATGGGCAAAAAGAAATACAAGCAGTTCAGAAGCCAGCTTCCGGCAGGAGCGGATGAGATCGATGAACTGATCGAGGAGTATGAGGCAAACGACGAAGAACGGACAAGGGAATTCCACAAGCAGTATGAAGGTATCAAATTGCTCAAGCCGCAGATGTCTTCCGAGCAATCGGCCAAGTCTGTGAACGAGCGCATATCCGAAGCGCTGGACAGGTTCCTTACCGGTGAATATCAGAAGGCATTTGAGCTGTATCACAGACTGGCCTCACAGACGGATCAGGATTCCGATTTTTACACGTGGATCCATTTGCAGCTTGGAAAGCTGTACTGCTTTTTCGATGAGCCGGTAAAGGCGTCACAGGTGCTGAAAAAATGTGATCCGACAAGATTCGGAGTCGTATACAGGCTCGAGGATTTTCTGATACTGTATCAGCATGCTCATATAGTTGCCGAGGACTTTGAGAGTGATGTGCGGTTTCGGAAACTTGTAAGAGGACGTATGGATCCTTACTACGCCCAGTATGACAGAGAGTATAACAGCCTTCTGCACGACAGGAAGCTGATGCGTTCATATAATACCTACGAGAAGGAATGTATAGAAGATTCAAGGTATGAATTAAGGAACGTGCTCGGCGATCCGAGGGAAAAGAAGGGCGGTCTGTTCGGACGTTTCAGACGTAAAAAGGATACGTCATATGATTGATACCGTGATAACAATGTGATACAATATTGCGCGGATGTTAACGAGAAATATCAGGCAATAAAGATATGATATAAGGAGGATGCAAAATGGGATTAATTAAAGCTATTGCAGGTGCGGCCGGCGGTGCTCTTGCCGATCAGTGGAGAGAGTTCTTTTACTGTGAAGCCATTCCTGCAGATGTGATCGTAACAAAGGGATCAAAGAAGATCGATTCCAAACGTTCATCAAACACAAAGGGACATGACAATATCATCAGCAACGGTTCTATCATTGCGGTTGCTGACGGACAGTGCATGCTGATCGTTGAGCAGGGCAAGGTTGTTGATATATGTGCGGATCCCGGTGAATATGTGTACGATACATCGACAGAACCGAGTATTTTCTACGGCAAGTTGTCAGAGTCGATCGTTGAGACGTTCAAGCAGATCGGAAAGAGATTCACTTTCGGTGGAGATACCGGTAAGGATCAGAGAGTTTATTACGTAAATACGAAGGAAATTCCCGGTAACAAGTACGGAACAGCCAATCCGGTCCCCTTCCGTGTTGTTGACAAGAATATCGGACTTGACGTGGATATCACGATTCGCTGCCACGGCGAATATTCATACAAGGTAGAGGATCCGATACTGTTCTATACAAATGTTGCAGGTAATGTTACCGATTCATACACAAGAGATGAGATAGACGGACAGCTCAAGAGTGAACTTCTGACAGCTCTTCAGCCGGCATTTGCCAAGATCAGTGACATGGGTATCAGATACAGTGCACTTCCCGGACACACAGAGGAAATGTCCGATGCACTTAACGAAGTGCTCAGCAAGAAGTGGAGAGAACTTCGCGGTATCAGGATCGTATCATTCGGTGTCAGCTCCGTAACTGCTCCGGAAGATCAGGAGCAGATGATCAGAGATCTTCAGAAGGCAGCTGTTATGCGCGATCCGAGCATGGGTGCAGCTACTCTCGTAGGAGCTCAGGCAGATGCTATGAAGGCAGCCGCTTCAAATACTTCAACAGGCCCCATGATGGCTTTCGCAGGCATGAACATGGCAGCAGGCGCAGGCGGAATGAATGCAACAAACCTGTATCAGATGGCAGGAGCCCAGCAGCAGGCGGCACCTGCAGCTGCAGCAGCACCTGCGGGCGGATGGACGTGTGAATGCGGTACGGTCAATACAGGTAAGTTCTGCAGTAACTGCGGCAAGCCCGAACCCGCACCGGCAAACAGCTGGACATGTGAATGCGGTACGGTCAACACCGGCAAGTTCTGCAGCAACTGTGGCAAGAGCGCACCTGCAGGAGAATGGACATGTAAATGCGGAACCGTTAATACCGGTAAATTCTGCAGCAACTGCGGATCTCCCAGACCCTGACAGCTGAGTTTGGGCGGATCTTGTAAATATGCCAATAAAGTGCCCTGTTCCTGGGGCACTTTTTGCGGCAACAGAGGTTTTGATAATATTAACAGCAACAGTTAGGAGATGATCATGGAGAGTTTTACAGCGTTTGTCGGTCGAGTGGATGATATTGTATGGGGG
>JBGUNV010000260.1:0-4954 GCA_045117595.1 Lachnospiraceae bacterium | reverse complement strand
GGACCCTGATAGAGGAGGGGATGAGGCTTACCATAATGACGCTTCGCACTCCGGCAACATATTTGGAATCAATGCGGGACATTTGTCCGGCACTTCCCATAATCGCGATGGACGGGGCAGTACTATATGATGTTACTGCGAACAGCTATCCGAAGGTTTATGCAATCTCGGCTGAGAGGGCTTCGGAATTGGAGGAATACATAACAGGCAGGGGATTTCATATGTTTACTACGGTCATATTGGATGATGTACTGCTTATATATTATGATGTTCTCGAAAATGAAGCGGAAAAAAAGATATATGAATCGCTTAACAAATCACCGTACAGAAATTATCTGAAAAAAAACCGGCCTGTTGGACACAAAGTAGTGTATTTCATGCTGGTGGATCTTACCGAAAAGATATGTGCACTTTTGGATGAAATGAATGAGTGCAACATAACCCGGCAGATCAAGGTTATGTGCTATCCCTCGGATGATTATCCGGGATTTTCATATTTAAAAATATACAACCAAAATGCGTCCGTAGAAAACATGATAGATTATTTGAGAGAATCCTATGGATTGAATCATGTTGTTACCGTAAGCGATGATCACAGCCGGCATGATGTCACGTATGCTCATCATGACTGTAATCAGATCGTAAGGAGACTGGGAAGATTATTTTACTGGGGGAAAACATGAAAAACATTATCATAACGATTCCGGTAACCGATGAGGAAAAGGCGATATTTGAGGAAATGATTGGCGACTGTCGCGAAAGATTCAGAATTGTTTATATGGACGAGCTTTCATATTATACGAAAGAAGTCGGAACAGCATCAGCAATCATCGGAATGGTTGAGCCTTCAACTGTTCAAGGATCACATTCGCTGGAGTGGCTCCAGATACCGTGGGCAGGAGTTGAAAAATATGTTCAACAGGCGGTCTTGTCAGAAAAAACTGTTCTTACAAATGCCACCGGAGCATATGGAGCATCTGTTTCGGAACATATGGTTGCTCTCACGCTTGCCATGTCATGCTCATTAAAGATTTATGGCAAACAACAGGAACAGCACATGTGGATGCAACACAGGAAAGATTTCCTTATACATGAAAGTACGGTACTTGTTCTCGGAACAGGGGATATAGGCGGTAATTACGCCAGACTTATGAAATATTTGGGTGCATATGTTATCGGATTAAGCCTGTCACGAAAAGAAAAGACAGATTATTGGGATGAAACATGTATTTTAGATGATTTGGATGACGTGATCGGAAGAGCAGATATCATTGCTGTGGCTCTTCCCGGAGGAAACAGTACCTTTCATTTGCTTGGAGAACCACAATTTAGAAAGATGAAAAAAGGCGTGTTGATCGTAAACGCGGGAAGGGGGAGCGTTATAGATACGGGAGCACTTATAAAAGCTTTGCGGGAAGGCGTTGTCGGAGGCGCAGGACTGGATGTGTTTGAAGAAGAGCCACTTTCGGATTCGCCTTTGTGGGATATGAAAAATGTGATAATAACACCCCACGTGGCAGGTAAAATGGAAGATGAGTTCAACCGAAAAAAGGTAGTGGAGATATGTGCAGATAACCTTTATCGATACACTCACGGACAAAACCTTTTACATGTGGTTGATAGAAAAAAAGGGTACTAGTACGATACGTTGAAGTATTATTTGTAATGCCGGTCGCCCCCGACATGGGGTGATTTTGTATAGGAGAGAGACACAGATTGTGAAAAACCTCGGAGACGGCTTCTTATTCATTAAAAGCGTATCCGGAGCTTAGTGAGGACGATGTACGAAAGGCGGCTAAGAATTTCTTCAAATGATTTTATTCGCAGCAGTTTAAGAGAAGTTTCCTTCCGGATGGCCCTAAAGTGGGATCCATATCACTTTCACCCGGAGGTACTGGCGGATGCCAAGAGATGCGTCAGCGACGCTTTGGTTGGAGGATCTGTAAATGATAACACTGAACGATTACCTGTATTCCGGTGATACCGTACTGAAGATACTTCTTCGGTATTCCTCGGATCTTAAAAATGAGGCGATCAAATCACATAATTCCGTTGATCTTGCACACAGTAATTTCCTGATCCAGATCATAGAACTTCTTGAACATACGGATTTTCTGACATCACAGTCACAGCGTATAAAGGAGTTTTATCTTTATATGACACAGAAGTATCCGTTTCTTGCCTTTACATTCAAGGGCAGGATAAAATCACTTATCCGTGCCGAGGAGAAATTCAACGGATATATTCTTGAATACATATATGATTATTACAGAAAACACGATAAATATCCGAGTGAAGCCAAGATAAAGAACAGCCTGAACTATTTCAGGGATCTTATCGCGTATAGGATTGTAATATCTCTGCCTTTGTGCCACGTGGAAAACGAGGAGGACCTGGAGACACAGGAAATACAATATTTGTATGAGATTGCAAATGAATTGCCGGGGTTTCTTGAAGAAAGGGGATTTTCACCGGAGTTATCGGGATTTCCTGATGAGAATAATTCGGAAATGCTTGATGCGGCTTCCCGCGCATATTACAAGGATTATATTAAGACCGAACGTCCGTCGGGATATCGCTCCCTGCATATCACTTTTTACGATAATCATGCAAGATGCTATACCGAAGTGCAGATCAGGACAAAGGATATGGATGATTATGCAGAGATAGGAGACGCCAATCATTTCGGATACGAGAAAAAGCAGGAAGAAAACCGCAGCAAGCGTGACATCATTTCACCGGGTGGATGCAGGATTTTTGATGAGGCATATGAACGCCTGATAAAGCTTCAGAAGCTGGATCTGTCTGAAATCAGTGTAAATATGTTTAAAGCATACAATAACCAACTCATAAATGATGGGTGTGGGCTGTTTAGGGGGCGTCAGATACTGCCGTTTGAGCATTTATCCAGATTTCAGAATGATATATTAGAATAGTAAGTGCTGAAAACGGATATGATTACACTGTTTTAAGCGCTTGCTGCAGGAATAAAGAATCTGTTGTCTGGCGTAAGTCTATGGTTAATACTCTGGTTAAGAATCTTAACCCGGGATGCCCGAACCTCCTTTCTTACTGCATTTGAGGCGCTTTAGGTGACAAATTCGAATCTTGTCACTCCGATTAAGGATTTACGGGGATTCCGGGACACCGGAGTCCCCGTTTTTTTGTGCTCGTCTAAATTCTCGTCTAAATTTTCCGTTTAATATCAGAGTTATTATCATCGTATTTCTTTATCGGTATGATATCTTCGGGACGTGTTCTTTTTTTGTTAGGAATATGACTGATTTTGCTAACTATTAACAGAATGTTCATATTTGATAGTGGAACGTCGTAAGGCATAGATTTTACGGCGTTTTCATTTGCTTTTAATATAAAAACTGGGATTTCTGTTATAATCCATAGTAGTGACAGACATTATCTTTTAATATAAATGAGTATGACAAATCGGAGTTTGTGGGGGAATTATGGACAAGAATTTACTAGATTTTTTAATAACAGCTAAGAAGGCTACTTATGCAGGCAAAGGTGCTGAGACAACTTCATCAAGGATAAAATCGCATGATTTGATTTATGAAGATGGAGATTATATGTATTACGATACATATTTAGGAACTGGCAAATTTGCTGGAGAAGAGGCTCTTTGGATTAAAGATGTTCCTTATTGGAGCATGAACTATATTGGTAGAGTTATTGGTGCCAATTTCAGTGGAGATTTTTTGAAAGAAGCGCTACTTCTAGTTCCAGAAGAAAAGCCGTTCCGAGGACCAGCAGATTATGCTAAAGGTGATTACACATATCATTGTGATGTAGATGGCTCGTTTGACTGGTTCCAGGGAAAAGAAATAATTAGTTATAAAGGCAGTGAAATCTATGAATGTGTTTTTCATGGAGGTTTAGTCGAATAAGACAAATTCGAGTTTGTCGGCATGAACGTTGGAACATAAAATTGGAAGATAACTTTTTGATTTAATATACATGGAAATGGATCAACTATGGGACAAGAATTACATCATAATGGGGAATATGTTATCGTAAAAAATCATAGGATTCATATTTTCCGCGCCGGGAACGGGAATGGACCTAAACTCGTTTTTTTGTCAGGCTCAGGCACAGTGGCCCCGGTATATGATTTCAAAATTTTATATCAGAAACTTCTTAATGATTATGAGATAATTGTTATCGAGAAATTCGGATATGGTTACTCGGATTTATACGACGCACCAACCGACATTGATTCATTGATTATTTATCATAGAGAAGCGTTATCGAAGATAGGCGAGGAGGGACCATTTATTCTCCTGCCGCATTCATTGTCCGGGCTTGAGGCAATACGCTGGAAACAGACATATCCGGAGGAGATTAAAGCTATTATAGGACTTGATATGGCAGTTCCTGTGCAGTACTTAAGCTGGGGACAGGAAGATCTTGATAAGCGGACCGACCGTATAATTAAACTGCAGAAGCTCCATAAGAAAGGTCTATTATTCTGGTATCCTTTGAATAAGCGCGGACTTAGTAAAGATGACATTAAACAACAAAAACTTCTGTGGAAAAGAAACGGAATGAATGACTGTTATATCGGTGAAGCAAAAACTGTGTTGGCCAATGCAAAGCTTGTTGACAAAACCGGCGAAATAGATTGTCCGATTCTGATGTTTGTTTCTGATGGTAAGCAGGTATCCGCGAATTGGATTCAATATCAGAACGAGTTCGCAAAACGTAACAATGCAAAGATCATTCAATTAAACTGCGGACACTATGTGCATTATTATGAGAGTGATCGCATCAGTGAAGAAATCAAGAGGTTTATTGAATAAAATCGGAAGATAAAGCTGTATGAGATTGGAATGCATGTGAGATATGGATATGCGTAGGGTAAAAGTTTTGTAGGAAAAATAAATATAGAGAAAGCACCGGATCCTTGTGTTAGGATTTAGTTGACAAGACATAATCC
>JBGUNV010000259.1:0-5186 GCA_045117595.1 Lachnospiraceae bacterium | reverse complement strand
AACTTTTGTCATTACGGTAGGATATTTGCCGTGCCCCGGCAAAAGTTGTCAAAAAGAACCGTCCCCTTTGACAACGATCGCCTCGAGTATGGCTTCTTCAGTTATGTTCTCGTGGCCGGAAAGGTCCGATATGGTCCTTGCGACCTTGAGGACTCGGTAGTATGTGCGGGCACTCATATCGTATTTTTCCGCCATCCTGCTCATAAGGGATCTTCCGTTTGAATCGAGGATACAGAATCTGTCTATATCGGCATTGCCCATCTGGGAATTGAATGATATGCCTGTACCTTTAAATCTCTTCTTCTGTATCTCATGAGCTGCCGCAACCCGTCTCCTTATCGTTGCCGAATCCTCGCTCCTTTCACGGGTTTGTATATCAGCTGCCGTTACCTTTTCAACCGTGATGCATATATCGACTCGGTCGAGGAACGGACCCGATATCCTGGAGATATATCGATTTCTGGCGGCGGCAGTACACGTGCATTTGTTCATGTCAGGCCAGAAGCCGCATGGGCACGGGTTCATCGCGGCAACAAGCATGAAATCCGAAGGAAATATGCATACATCCCTGTTTCTCGTTATATGCACAACTCCGTCCTCAAGCGGCTGTCTGAGTGCTTCAAGCGCCCTTCGGGAAAATTCCGGGATCTCGTCGAGGAACAGCACTCCCTTATGGGCCATGCTTACGGCACCGGGCCTTGGCACCGCTCCTCCTCCGACGAGCGAGATATCCGTTGACGTACTGTGCGCGGCCACAAACGGCCGGTTCGTTATTAGCGGCCTGTCGGGCCCGAGCGCACCCCGGACGCTGTAGATCGCGGAAACCTGCAGACATTCCTCCTCGGTAAGAGGCGGCATTATCGAAGGTATACTCTTGGCGATAAGTGTCTTGCCTGCTCCCGGCGGTCCTGTCATAAGAATGTTATGTAAACCCGCTGCCGCTATCTCCGCTCCGCGCCTTGCCGCCACCTGTCCCCTGATATCCGCAAAATCATGATCATATGGCTGCGCGGCGTGAAGCTCTGCGTGCAGCCTGCCTTTTGCCGGAGGCAGATCGATCCTGCCGTTCAGATATCCGACCGCCTCTGTAAGTGTGGAGACTCCAGTCACTTCAACATCCTCAATGACCGAACCTTCCGCCACATCGGCTGAGGGAATGATGCATCTTCTGATCCCGCGCTTCTTGGCGGCAAGTATCATCGGCAGTATCCCCTTTATCGCGCATACATCTCCCGACAGTGACAGCTCGCCCGCGACAAGTACATCCGAAAGTGCTGCAGGATCCACCTCCCTCGTGCATGCAAGGATCGCAAGCGCCATCGGAAGATCAAATCCGGTGCCTGATTTTTTTACATCTCCCGGAGACAGATTGACGGTTATCCTCGCAACGGGAAGAACGTAACCCGAATTATGAAGTGCCGTCCTCACCCTGTCCCTGGCCTCACGCACCTCGCTCCCTACATAGCCGACTATCTCAAAAGAGGGCATACCGTTTGAAACATCGATCTCAAC
This sequence comes from Lachnospiraceae bacterium, assembly GCA_045117595.1. Lineage (GTDB taxonomy): Bacteria > Bacillota > Clostridia > Lachnospirales > Lachnospiraceae > UBA2868. The sequence continues at coordinate 3,674 of JBGUNV010000259.1, read as the reverse complement.
ATTGACCGGAAAGCTTTCTATCCCGCGAATGCCCCCGGAACGTACGCAGAAAAACATTTAATATCCTCCATCTCATAAACCTTCATACAAACACAGCAAAACAAGACCTGCCGCCGGCAGATCCTCCATGGTCTGTATGTATCTGTGATCGGGCCCGGACATTTAGGAAAAGATCGTGTCCGGTATTCGGATATGCTGTAAAACAAAGTACTACTTGAATATATAACAACGCGCATCGGACGTCAATCGGTTTTTTACCGCCGACAGCCGGACAAAAATAGTAACTTATGTCATCTTGAAGATAAGAAAATACTACGATAGAATAATATCCGTATGTAAATCTGACATATGTCCGTATATAGGATAAGAGGGTTTGAAACTGACATGGACTACAGTAAAATGATCGAATCATTCCGCGGGATCGCCTGCGTTATATCACTTAAGAATTCCGGTAAGCCCGGAGAGAACAGCATCACTATCACCTCCGCCAACAGGAATTATCTTGCTTCAGTAAATAAGCCTGACGAGGAGTTTGTTCCCGGCAGGCCCTATACATATTATGTGCCGTTTGATCCCAATTTCGAGGCACTCGTGGTAAACTGCATCGACGGACAGAAGATATCCCATCAGTATGTCAATGCGGGCCTCTACAATTCCTGGCTCGATCTTTACATGCTCCCTCTCGAGCAGGATGAGGAAGGGAACGGGTGCTGCCTGTTCACTTATGAAATGAATCATGAAGCCGATTCCGACAAGATGATCAACATATCGGCCAAGACCGCATACCAGGTTCTCAAGACCTGTCTCAAGTTCAGGGAAAATTATGATTTCAAAGAGACCATGGATTCCGTGGTCAGGGATATCAGGAACCAGTGTGAATCCGAGGGCTGCTCGATAATACTTACCGATACCGATAAAAGAGTGATCGATATATGCTGTTATGACAGGACAAATGCGGATGTATTTGCTCCCGAAGATGAGGATATCTTCTTCAGACCGGAGTTTTACGACATAGTGGAAGGATGGCATGATATCATGGCCGGCTCGAACTGCTACATCATCTCCGACACGGAGGAACTGGCCGAGGTTGAAAAGAAGGATGTCAACTGGTACAACTCGCTTGTTATGTCCGGAGTCAGGAACCTCGTCCTCTATCCGCTCAGGATAGGCGAAAATAACTACGGATATATTTTCGCGACTAATTTCAATCCCGACAAAACATCGCATATACGTGAAGTTATGGAACTGAATTCATTCATACTTTCCGCGGAAGTCGAAAACTTCAGGATGCACAGGAAGCTTGAGATATTAAGTACAACGGATATGCTCACAGGCGTTCTTAACCGTAATGCGATGAGCCGGCGTGTAGAAGAACTTGAACAGAATGCCGAAGACAGTGTACACGGTATCGGTGCCGTATTTGTAGACCTTAACGGTCTGAAGACAGCCAATGATTCAAAAGGGCACAATGAAGGCGATGAGATGTTAAAGAGCGTTGCCTCAAAGATCCTGTCGGTATTCAGCAAAACCGATACATACCGTGCAGGCGGTGATGAATTTCTGGTCATCACAACCGATATTGACAGGGATGAATTCTACTCGCGATTTGAAAAGCTCAGCCTGCTGTCACAGGTAAAGGGCGAGCCTGCCTTTGCCATCGGCGCTCATTACGATGATGAAGAAAAGAATATCGGAAAGATCATGCAGATCGCAGACCGGAACATGTACCGGAACAAGGCTGAATATTATAAGGCCAATCCCGACATGAACAGAAGGGCCGACAGCTTCTAATACTCTATTACTTCTTCCCTTTTGCGGTCACGGATACCTTCAATCATCTGCAGGATCTGTATCTCCTTCTTCGTTATAAAACCGGCGGGTTTTACATGGACCGTATCGTAAACGGACGGATCGGATGCCGGATATGCCGCAACTTCACAGTTTTCCCCGTTATAAGGTACAAGTATATGTCCGTCAGCATACGCAACATCAGTGCATTCGATACCGTCAACCGTTATGACGATATCCTCAGGATCATATGCCTGATCCGAAGGATACGAATATATCTGCAGATCGAGCGGCTGCGAGGTATCGGCAAGATAATCATATATAAAGTTGTCATCTGACATGATCTTGATGAATCTGTTGTCTTCCTGGTAGCGGCTGTGAGGAGATGTGTATACTTCCATCTCGGTAAGCCCCGCATTTTCTCCCGTGTGATCGGTTATCGAAAATGTCACCGACGAAACATGCTTCACGTTCGTCTCTATCTCATATCTGCTGCCTGTTTCGGGAAGCGGACCGGTCGGTATCACGGTCCCGTCATCAAATTCAAGCTCTCCTTCGATTATGTTATCATCACCGGAAGGGTTCTCATATAAAACAACGCTGTATACGTCCTGCGGTTCGGCAAACGTATATGTGGCGCTTCGTTTCGTATCACCGGGTGCGGGGATCCAGACACCTTTTTTCCCGTATGTCTCCTCATCATTTACGTCCTCAAGATCCATGAGCTTAAAGTCATTCAGCACACTCATATCTCCGCTCGATACGGATACTTCCGCCGTATATGACAGGCCGTCGCATCTTCTCTCCCAGAAGACCTTGTCGGAATTGACTATCTTACGGAAATTTCTCATCCCGAACTGTGTATCAAACGCCTCTATCGCGGAATATGCCGCCGAGGATCTCTTGGTATATGCAAGATACCGCTCCGCCACAGGGATACGTACGCGCTGCGACCAGAGATATTCCGGATTTTTTTCCATAACATCACTGTCCCCGGGATTAACGGTCGCACCCACATTGTAATCGTAAAAATCAGGCGGCGCATCCCACGCCGTACAGTAACCGAACCCCTTGAAAACGCCCGGGGTATAGTCCGGCACATCGGCAAGTATCTCGCCCATAACCTCTTCGAAAAGCAGGGAGACCGCCCTGTGATCCCAGTGTTCATCAAGGTCAATGGCATATATCACATCAGGTTCAAAGTCCATGATGATATCCCTTATATCCTGCTTGATGTTGTTCCTGGTATATTGTGCGCTCTTACCCGTAACGGCTGTCCTGTAGTCCGGATGGGTCTCGGTCCCGTATGTCTCATATGCGCCGAATGCGGAGCGTACAACCTCATCGCCCGGAGCATTGTAAATATGTCCGTATTCCCTGCTGTCCCATGAATCACCGTATCCGAGAAAATACAGTTTGTCCTCGGGGATCCCGACAACCTTCATGCAGTTTGTCGACTCGTTATATCTGATATCGGCGCCGCCGTACATGTCCCCGTTCGTAACGAAGATAACCCTGACATCCGAGCCGCAGTCAACATATTTTTCCATGATACCGGATCCGATATTGTATTCATCATCTTCATGGGGGACAACAAACAAAACCTTTTTGTCCGCAAAATACCCTTCGGAATATGAACTGTCGGTATTACGGTAGCAAGTGGCGTACATAAGCTTCCTTTCCCTTTTGCTAACCGGTATCAGTAACATAATAACTGCTGCGACAACTGCCGCAGCAACCATAAGTTTTAAGATCCTGTTATTCCTCTTCATTACTGTCATCCATCTCCCGTACCGGACTGTTCCACATTGCCGGATACATCGGCCGCCTCCCCGGCGCCGTCACCTTCTCCAATGTCCTTCAGGTTATATCTGTTATCGAACGTC
>JBGUNV010000258.1:0-6476 GCA_045117595.1 Lachnospiraceae bacterium | reverse complement strand
ATGGTTCCCATGCCACCGCTTGTCAGGAATTTTCCCGACTTTACCGTGTAATATCCGCATGACCACATCTGATTCTGACCGACATCGGCAACATAAACGGCATCTTCATCCATTTTTTGTGTAAGCTTGCTGATAAATGCAGCAGGATCAACGTATTCCTTACGGGGAGATTTTCTTTTGGGCTCACTGTTTTTGTATCCGTCAAGAATATCTGTCCATTCGGAGAAATCACATTCAACGTTTTCCTTAGCCAGGTCATTGAAAATGCTCCTGATATCTCCTACGATCGGTATGGTAGGACCGACATTCTTGCCGATCTCAGCGGGATCAACATCAATATGTATAAGTACAGTATTCTCGGCAACCAGATCGGGCGAAGCAACTGCTCTGTCCGCTATCCTGGCACCGATAACTATCAGAAGATCCGATTCACGCATCGCTTTATTAGCATAGGATCTTCCGTTATTGCCTATCATACCGTAATACAGGGGATCATCGGAGCGCATAGCGCCTATTCCCATCATCGTTGTAACTACGGGAATACCGTACCTGTGTGAAAAATCGCAAAGTTCAGTACATGCATCAGAAAGGATCACTCCGCCACCGGCACAGATCACCGGTTTTTTGGCACGGGATAATTCCTTGTTGACTTTCTTTAACTGGACTGCATGTCCCCTGACCGTAGGCTTATATGTCCGAAGATTAACGGTCTCCGGATACTTGAAAGAACTAAGATGCTTGTTTTGTATATCGATCGGAATATCTATAAGCACAGGGCCTTTTCTGCCTGTAGATGCGATATAGAAGGCCTCCTTCATGATACGCGGGATATCCGATACATGTTTTACAAGATAGCTGTATTTGACAAAACTTTCGGTAGCACCGGTAATATCAGCCTCCTGAAAAACATCCTGTCCGAGAAGTTTGGAATCAACCTGCCCCGTAATACATACAAGCGGTATAGAATCTGCATATGCAGTTGCTATACCTGTTATGAGATTCGTTGCTCCCGGACCGCTTGTTGCAACACATACTCCGGGCTTGCCGGTGACTCTTGCATATCCGCTTGCGGCATGAGCTGCATTCTGCTCACTACGTACAAGCAATGATTCTGTTTTGGTATTCAAAATGCTGTTAAAGAAGGGGCAAATCGCCACTCCCGGATATCCGAACAGCGTTGTTACCCCTTCTTTTTCCAGGCATTTTACGATAGCGTCAGCGCCAATCATAAACTACCCTTTCCATATAACATTTGGTAATTGATTATTATCTTTTGAACAGCTTAGCCAAAGGAGCAATAATGGTGCTGAGATCCTTGATGGCCTTGTTAAGTGAATCAAGATCAACATCGTCAATCTTCTTAACTGTATCCTGAACGCTCTTTTCGCTTGTAGCAACAAGTGAATTAACATTATCAAGCATTCCGTTAAGATCAGTAGCTGCAAGTTCCTGAGTACTCTTGTCAAGATTTGTTACAACGTCCTGAACTTCGTTCATCATGGAATTAGCCTGTTCAACAATACCACCTGTCTGATCAACGATCTCAACAGCCTGATTCATGATTCCTGTAGCCTGCTCAACCATCTCTCCGGTCTGGCCGATCATAACAACAGCATCATCAATAGCCTTGGAAGCTGTGGTAACCTCATCGTTAACAGCTACGATAAGATTGTTGGCATTGGCAACGGCTGCCTCTACCTGCGGAACGAATTTCATACCCCAGAACAGAACAACCAACAGAACGATAATGCAAACAGCGGATGCACCCATGGAAATATAACCCTGGATCTTGGCACGCTTCTGTGCTTCAGCATTCTCATTCTTCATCTCGACAAGGAGTCTTGCAAGGATCTGCATATCCCCTTCCTTAACGTTGGAAAGCATCGATGTGACGTCGTATTCACTGAGCTTTGCTGTCCCGGTGTAAGGATTGTTTGTTTTGTTCTCTTCGCTCATAAGTAACCCTCCATAAATATTTTGTATTTGCCATCACAGGCTTATCATATTTTACCACAGAAAATATTGAATATCTATAAAAAATTGTTACGATTTACTAAACTTTTTTTAACATATCAATAAACTTTCTGTAATAGTCGGGAAGCGGTGCTGTTGTTTCTATATATTCACCTGTAGAAGGATGGATAAAACCGAGTATTTCCGCATGCAGGGCCTGCCCGTAAGTATTCACCGGCGTTTTGGCTTTGTTCCCGTATACCGTATCTCCTGCAACCGGATGACCTATGGATGCCATATGTACTCTGATCTGATGCGTCCGGCCGGTCATAAGGACACATCGCACTTCGGTAAATCCTTTGTATCTTTGGATGACTTTGTATGTTGTTACAGCTCTTTTCCCGTTTTCATTAACCGCCATCTTTTTGCGGTCGAAAGCAGATCGGCAGATCGGACGGTCTATAGTACCGGAATCTTCATCGATATTTCCGGTAACTATCGCAACATATTCACGTTTGATGGAATGTTCAAAAAGCTGAGCTGCTATACTTTCGTGAGCCCTGTCATTCTTACAGATCATCACGGATCCCGTTGTATCCTTGTCTATCCTGTGCACTATCCCCGGACGCATGATTCCGTTGATCCCGGACAGGTTATTCCTGCAATGATACATGACTGCATTTACAAGTGTATGTTCATAGTGTCCCGGGGCCGGATGAACGACCATTCCCTTGGGCTTGTTGACGATAAGAATATCATCATCTTCATACAGGATATCCAGATCGATATTCTCGGGTACAATGTCCGGAATTATCAGATCCGGAGTTATGACGTCGATGCGGTCACCGGGATTTACCCTGAAACTCGCCTTGACAGGTCTGCCGTTGGCCGTAACATTTCCGGAATCGATCAGCTTCTGTATATATGAACGCGAAAGATCGGCAAGTACGTCCCGCACGTACCTGTCGATCCTCTCGTTTTCGTAATCTTCTTCAACTGTGAGATTGTATTCTTTCATAGGATCATTTGTCGGCCGATCCGGAAAAATGAGGCTTGAACGCCTCCTCCAGAACCGTGTAATCTTCTTCTTTGAGCCGGAATAAAATGATCACGGCAAGTACGACGGTACATACAGACACATACATGTCCGCAACGTTGAAAATAGGAAAGTTTATACATGAAATGTATATAAAATCTATAACATAATCCTGGATGAAACGGTCGATCATATTACCGGCGCCGCCTGCAGCTATAAATACCAGCAATATCTCAAGCTTTTTGTACTTCCTGTCCGAAGGCATTCTGTATACAAGATAAGCTATAACTGCAACAACTACCAAAGCGATAATGAGGAACAGCCATTTATGCCCCGATAAAATACCGAATGCCGCTCCCGTATTTCCGTTTGGAAGATAATGAAGCTCCAGTACCCCGCTGATCAGAGGCAGGGATTCCCTGTCCATAAGTTCCCTGACGGCCCAGATCTTAGTGATCCGGTCCAGAAATACCAGAAAAGCAAACAATATCAGATCAATAATACATCTTTTCGTTCTGTTATTCATATCAGTCCCATTCTACCATGAGGCACTTAAGCGCATCCTCAATCTCCTCTTTACTAACATCATTTACTATAACGGCACGCCCGGCCTTCTTCAGCAGAATGAACCGCAGCCCTGTATCCGTATTCTTTTTGTCATGCCCGATATTATCCATGACTTCATTTATCTCAAAAGGATCGAGTGATATCGGAAGATCAAAAGGTACGAGCATATCCCTGATCTCATAAAACTCCTCGTCCGAAAGCAGCGAACGTTGTTTTGAGATATGCGCTGCCGCTACAATTCCAAGAGCCACACATTCTCCGTGCGTATATTGGAAATCAAAGAACTTCTCAATAGCGTGTCCTATGGTATGGCCGAAGTTCAGCATCATACGTTCATTCTCTTCATATGGATCCTTCGTTACAAAATACTGTTTGATACCGACAGCTTTATACAGCATCTGTGAAACATTCTGAGATTCCTTATCCATGATACTGTCAAAATTGGTGATCAGCCACTCGAAAAAAGCACCGTCCCTTATAAGACCGGCTTTGAGTATCTCCGCCATGCCCGATGAGAACTGCCTGTCAGGAAGTGTATTTAAAGTATAAGTTGCCTCATATACCAGATCCGGCATATATATGGACCCGACAAGATTTTTGTAATCATCATAGTCAACTCCGCATTTTCCTCCAACAGAAGAATCGGCCATGGCAAGTAACGTCGTCGGCAGATTCACAAACCGGCATCCGCGCATGTATGTTGAAGCCACGAACGCCGCAATATCACCCGTAACTCCGCCTCCGAGACCTATAATGAGATCTCTCCGGTTAAATTGTCCGGCGACCAGATCATCATAACATGCCTTAACTGTCGCAAGGTTCTTACTCTTCTCTCCTGCCGGAAATACATGTGTGATCACATCCGTACAACAATCTCTGATCGATGATATTACATCATCCAGATACAGTTTTGCGACTTCGGAATCACTGATGATGCATATACGGACAAGGTTAGGGAAAAGTTCACGGATCTGTTTACCGAGATCCTCGTAATCATCCGCGATCACAACAGAATAATGACCGTTATTTTTATAAGATACTTCAAGTAAATTAAGCATGGTCTCTCAAAAAAGGCTTCCGACCGTTGATCGGAAGCCTTGTACTAGAATTTGTTATTCAATGCCGGAACATCAAAGGCGCCGGACAGGATCTCCTGGAAATCTCCGGATACATCAACATTCTTCGGCGTCAGGATAAATATGTAATGTGATATCTTCTGCAGATTACCGTCTATTGCGTAAGTGCTTCCACTGGTAAAATCTATAATCCGCTGGGCCATATCCACATCAAGCCCTTCCATATTGAGCAGAACCGTATGATTCTCAAGTAACGTGTCCGTTATCTCTCTGGCATCTTCTACGGAAGTAGGCTTGATAACACATACCTCCATTCCGTTGCTCATAAGTCTGTTACTCCCTGTCCTGGGAGTCCTCCGAGCGGGTGCTTTGGGCTTGGCCTCTTCGTTATCTTCGATTGTCTGAGCTTTTACTGCTCTGCCTGAAGGCTTCCTGGATGAGGGCTTCTCTTCATAGTCATCATCATAATAACCATCCTCATCATAATCATCCTCGTCATCATACTTCATAGCACCAAGCATTTTGTCAAGTAAACCCATAATGATCTCCTATTCTTCGGCCCTTTTATTATACTCCCTGCTTCCGAAAATATTTGTTCCTACTCTTACAAAAGTTGCCCCTTCTTCAATTGCAACCAAATAATCGCCTGACATACCCATAGACAGACAATCCATACTGACATTATCAATGTTTTTTGCGCCTATGTCAACCAATAATTGCCTTAAACCACAAAAAACAGGTCTGTTTTCCTCTGCCTGCTCAACATATGGTGCCACAGTCATCAATCCGCGAATCCTGACATTAGGCAAAACACTTATCTGTTCGCAAAGAGATGCCGCATCAGACACAGGTACGCCGAATTTACTCTCCTCGCCTGCAACATTAACTTCGATAAGGATATCCATGGTGACATCATGCTTTACCGCCTGACGGCTTATCTCAGCGGCAAGTTTGTAGGAATCCACACTGTGGATCATGGCAACTTTATCTATAATATATTTTACTTTGTTTGTCTGCAGATGTCCTATAAGATGCCATCTGATATCATCCGGAAGAGCCGGGTATTTTTCCACTATCTCCTGGACTTTGTTTTCCCCGAAATCGCGGATGCCCGTATCATATGCTTCCCTGATCATAGAAACCGGTTTGGTCTTGGAAACTGCGACAAGTGTAACTTCATCAGCCTTTCTGCCGCTTTTTTTAACCGCCTCATCTATACTGTTTCTGACTGCCTGTATGTTCTCCTTAATCATATATGAAATCATCCTCCGTAACGGAATCGCCCTTCAGAGCAATATAATCATATACCGAAAGCCCGTATTCCGTATTTGATTTTACTATTGCATACTCCTCATTCTGGTTCAGTATCGTGATCTGTTTGAAATCCGCATATCCTTTGTTGATATTATATACCCCGATCAGTGATGCCTGTTTGGAGATCGGATACCGCTCACCGTCCTCGGGTTTTATAACGTAATCTCCGACAGAAAATACCGATTCATCAACATACAGCATCCCATCAACATTGTTATAAATGGTCGCCGGAACAAATTCGGTAGACAAAGTACCGTCTTCGAGATAGGATTCCCTGTTGAATCCGTCATCGCCGGTGTTACCGCCTTTTGTCAGGAAATCTTCGGGGATCAGATAAAATGCCCGTTCCACAATGGCCGAATTGGGGATCTTGAGGCCTTCCCTTGCATTATCAAGTAGTTCGATCTCAACAAATCGGTCTGATGAAAAAGTTATCATCGAATTGTTGAAATCAAGCTTTGCATAGGTTTTACCGTTCTGCCGCAGTATTGACACACTTGCCCAGGATGTGTAGTTGTTCTTCAGAAATC
>JBGUNV010000257.1:0-10072 GCA_045117595.1 Lachnospiraceae bacterium | reverse complement strand
CTACAGGCTTGGTGCTCTTATCAGCCGTATTTTCCGGTACAGGTTTTGTGTCCTTCGCAGGCGGTGCTTCGGTCGCCGCCATCACATCACGCCCGAGTATGATGGCATTCAGTTCAGCTATGGTCCTGTTGCTGTCATACAGTGCGAGGCCGACTCCGACAGCCATTGCCATGAGCATCGAAAAAAACATGGCTGTAAGAACCGCGACCGTCCTTATCGTTTTGGATGAAGAATGATGCTTCGGCTCTGTGTTATGCTTCGGCTCTGTATCACCCTCAGGTTCACCCTCTTCCCTGACGGCGATCGTCTCGCTAACCTCTTCCCTGCCGTCCTCGGAAATATAAACCTGTGTTATCTTCCGCCCTTCCGGCTTTTTTGGCTTTTTACCGTTTCCCTTACTCATATACTCTCCCCGAATTTCCAATGCGCATTATCTGTTACAGACCCTGCACCAGTTTATAAAAATGATTGTCTTCGTTAACAAATGTCCAGTTATAAAGCAGCAGAACGTCGGCAGACGGCGCCGCTTCAAGTTCATCGGAAACATTTCCTCCGAAATATCTCAGATCGACCACTGTAATATTATCATAATTCATCACGAGATATGGAATCAAGCAGTTTGCATAAGAATCTTTAAAAATGATCAGATCCCTGCCTGCGCCCTTATCTGCAGATACAACTCTCCTGCCGCCGTTTCCGTACATGAAAGCAGCATACTTGTCATATCCCGAAAGCTTATCCGTATCAATAAGATCCAAAACGGTTTTATCCTCAAGCTCATAAGATCCCACCGGAACGTCATAGTATTCGATCTCATCCGGCTGCATGCGAATACCTTTATACTTTGCATAGTGTGTCCCCAAAAAGCCGTCAGCAACATGACGTTCGAAACGGTCGATCCGCCCGCTCTCAAGTCCCATATCCCGGGCGATCCTGTCGTATGCATACCCCGCTGCCCGCGTGGTCCAGTGATGGTCCGTCCGGTAATACAGCTGCTCATCCCTATGCTCCAAAAGAGCATCATACAGATCTATAATATGAGCGTTTTCCGTATCGGCAAGGCCGGATAAAAGTTCATCCGCGCAGGCCGCTTCGTCAAGCACCGGCATACCCTTCGGGAGCCTTTCTTCATTGATCCACGTAGAGGTCGGGGCTATGGCGATGTAAACAGGCCGGCCGGCTTTTTTAGCAAATTCCCTTATGGCGGAAATGTTCTTATGAAGGTTCGCACTTTGGGATGTGACCTTATCAAAAAGATAACCGTCAGCGCCCTTTGCGATCCCGTCATTTTCACTTGATCCGGTAAGCCATACAGTAAACGCCTTGCATTTTACGAGTATGTTCCTGCCGGCTATCTGCTCGTTCGTATATGTTTCAAACGAATCCATAAAGCTTCCGTCGGCAAGTGAAGAAACCGTCACCTCGGGCCGCTTTTGCAGATACCGGTTTTCCATGTCGGAAAAATCGTGTTGCGGCAGCACGATATAACAGACGAGCATACCGAAACATACCGCAAAAAATATCACGGTCATCGGATATTCGATTATGTTTTTCCACAGTTTTCCCATTTTTTACCTGATCTTCAAATGATCAAACATTCCTGTTGCAGATGACGCCTCTTCAGAACCTGAAGTACAGGAAAGGATTGTAACTTGCATCCGCAAGATAACACACACACAGAAACAAAAGCACCAACTGCACAGCTATACCGACAGGTTTTTTCCATACCTTATCAAACACGCGTGACAGCACCGGAGTTGAAAGCACGCATCCCATAAGCATGACGATACCGTAATTTCTCAGATAATATATAACATCATTCCGGCCACAGCTTGCAACATCCGTAAGCCTTGATGCATATACCGCAAGTTTACTAAAATCGGTTATCGCAAATATCATCCACGACAGCCCTATAAGGACCAGCGAATATATCCTCGATATGACCTTATGGGTCTCAAGGAATTTCCCGATCAGTGATTTTTCCAGCGTCAGAAATACGAAAAAGAAAAGTCCCCAGCATATGAAGTTCCACCCCGCGCCATGCCAGAATCCGGTCAGGAACCATACAGCAAACAGGTTTACATAAGTTCTGACCTGCCCCTTACGGTTTCCCCCGAGCGGTATATACACATACTCCCTGAACCATCCGGATAATGTCATGTGCCATCTTCTCCAGAATTCTGTCAGGGATCTCGAGATATAAGGATAGTTAAAGTTCTGCGGGATGTCGAATCCGAGCATCTTCCCGAGCCCTATGGCCATCAGAGAATAACCGTTGAAGTCAAAATAGATCTGCAGCGTGAAAGCTGCGACACCGAGCCATGCCAGAGGCATTGATATGCGCTCATACCCTATCGCATCAAGATCATCCCATAGTTGTCCTACCGTATTGGCAATGAGCACTTTTGAGGAAAGCCCGAGTATGAACACAGTTATGCCGTCCGATACTTTTTCGGGCGTTATCCGCCGCTCATGAAGCTGATCGGAAACCTGTGAGTATACAACGATAGGCCCGGCGATAAGCTGCGGGAACATAACGAGATATGTACCGAGCGTCAGAGGGTTTCGTTCGGTCGCGATCTTCCCCCTGTACAGGTCGATAACGTATGATGCGATCTGAAACGTGTAGAAACTGATACCGAGAGGAAGCGCAAGTTTTGGATCACTTAGGGAAGTATTAAATACCCTGTTAATATTCTCCACGAAAAATCCCGTATACTTGAATACAAACAACATGCCGAAATCAAACACCATACAGGATATGAAGATCATCTTCCGGACAGCGGTACGCTTTGATGCCACATCTGTCGAAAGTCCCAGTCCCGCAAAATAGTTTACGGCTATCGATATAAAGATCAGTATCAGATATACGGGTTCACCCCACGCATAGAAAACAATACTGCCCGCAAAGAGGACAGTATTGCGCCATTTAGCCGGAACTGCATAGTACAGCCCGAAAAATATCGGAATGAACCAAAATAAAAACAGAAGACTGGAAAAAACCATTTTATTTACATATCAAGAGGATATTTTGCAGTAAGCTCGTCTACGATAGCACGGGCCTTGGCAACACCTTCCGCACCTTCCTTAACGACAAATGCGATCGCCTCGGCAACGCGGTCCATATCATCCGTATTAAGACCTCTCGATGTAACTGCAGGTGTTCCGAGTCTGATGCCGCTCGTAACAAAAGGCTTCTGAGGATCATTGGGAACCGTGTTCTTGTTGGCGGTAATGTGTGCTTCGTCGAGCAGCTTCTCGATCTCCTTACCGGTAAGGTTCTGCGGACGAAGATCGAGCAGCATCAGATGATTATCCGTGCCCCCTGATACGATCGAAAGACCGCGCGAAAGAAGTCCGTCACACAATGCCTTGGCATTGGCAACAATGTTCTTACCGTATTCCTTGAATTCAGGTGAAAGCGCTTCCTTGAAGCATACTGCCTTGGCAGCGATCACGTGCATGAGCGGTCCGCCCTGTGTACCCGGAAATACTGCCTTGTTGAAATTAAACTTATCGGCTGCTTCCTGATTGCACATGATCATGCCTCCGCGGGGTCCGCGAAGTGTCTTGTGAGTCGTAGTCGTTACAACATCGGCGATACCTATAGGGCTCTCATGCATTCCGGTCGCAACGAGACCTGCGATATGGGCTATATCGACCATCATATACGCGCCGACCTTATCACATATCTGTCTGATGCGCTTAAAATCGATGGCTCTTGCATATGCACTCGCGCCTGCCAGTATCATCTTGGGCTTACACTCCGTGGCAATACGCTCCATCTCGTCATAATCTATAAATCCGTCATCGTTTACACCGTAATGTACACAATTGAAATATTTACCGGAAATGTTTACCGGTGAACCATGTGAAAGATGTCCGCCATGATCAAGGTTCATGCCCATGTATGTATCACCCGGCTCCATCATGGCAAAGAAAACTGCCATATTAGCCTGAGCTCCCGAATGAGGCTGAACATTGACGTAATCACAACCGAACAGTTTCTTGGCACGTTCCCTCGCAAGTTCCTCGACAACGTCAACGCATTCACATCCGCCGTAATATCTCTTACCCGGATATCCTTCTGCATATTTATTCGTAAGAGGGCTTCCCATGGCTGCCATTACAGCCTTGCTTACCCAGTTTTCGGAAGCGATCAGCTCAATATGGCTGTTCTGTCTGGCCATTTCGGCTTCGATCGCAGCTGCCACCTCGGAATCTGCCGATTTAACTATGTCAAGTGAGTACATGTCTGTTCCGTCCTTTCATATATACATGTGATAATATCTGCATAAAAATGCATACAACATGCATAATTATAATTGAATTGTCTTACCTTCGCAACCTGTTACTTTCATATTTTTCTTTGGCTTTAAGCGCCCTTAATATCTCGGAATATTTCTCGTCACGGGTTCCAGCGGTATCGATCTCTATAGAAGCCGCCACATAATCAAGCATGGCCTCATCCGCCCTGATCCGCATGTCGTAAAACCTCTCAACCTTTTCGGATATCGTATCGGCATCGAGAAAAGCTTCAAGCAGCGGATCCAGTCCCGATGCTTCACCGGATACCCCGCCACCCGTCTCAAGATCGGCGATCACGTCCTCGGAACAAAGTGTGAATCTGTACTTCTCCCGTACATCGGGATATTTTCTCCTGTCAACTTCACTCAAAAACATCTCCAGAGGTCTCGCATAAGCATTATCCTCACCCGCATCATCCCTCTTGTAGATCACAAGCCTCTCTCCGGTCTCCGAATGTTTTGCGACCGTGATTATCCGATAGATATTACCCTTAAAATGTCTGTACAGTTGTCCGCTTTTGGGCAGGTCTCTCATATTATCCTCCTGATCATTTACCTGTTATAAGTATAAAAGGCAGCGGATATCCGCTGCCTTTTGTTGTTAAGCTTCGTCAGCGTCAGAATGTGAACTCGCCGACTGACTGGACCAGATCGTTCGCGATCTCATTCATTCCATCGGAATTATTACTGATGGTCCTGATATTCATTGCAATGCTCTCCATAGAAGCCGTAACCTCTTCGGTGCTGGCCGCATTCTCCTCGGAGATAGCCGACAGATCGCTGACATTCTCAACGATCGTAGCCTTGATGTTCTCAAGACTCTCTGTCTGCGATGAGATACCTCTGATATCCTCAACAGAATTGGTGATCTCGGTGTTCAGTATATCAAATCTCTTCTTGGTCTCTGACAGGATATTCTGCTCTTCCGTGATAGCCTGTTCAACAGATTCGGAAGCAAGAACGCTCTGCTCTGACTGTTTTGTGAGTTCATCTATGATAGCCCTGATCTCGGCAGTTGACTCTGCCGACTGGTTTGCAAGGTTACCGATACTCTCTGCAACAACCGCGAAGCCTTTACCCATCTCACCGGCTCTGGCTGCCTCAATTGAAGCGTTAAGAGCAAGGAGATTTGTCTGGCTTGCGATATCGGTGATCATACCTACCGCACTCGTGATCCTTGTAATAGCCTCATTCGTATTGATGACCTGAGACCTGATACCTGCAACGGCATCCATTGTTGTGGACGAGGACTTCTCAAGGTTGGTGATATATCCGTAAGCTTCGTTATTAGCCTGCTGCATGGCTGATGAGGAATTCGACAGAAGATCTACCGACTCTACAACATTGTTGATCAGACCGCCCATTTCCATAACCTGCTCGTTGATGTTCTGAACGTTCTGGGCCATCGAAGTTGCACCGTCTGCAAGTTCCGCAACCGCATTATTGATCTGATCCGCTGCGGAATTACTCTGCTCCGCCAACTGTGCGACATCATTGACACGCGTTGCAAGATCAGTGGAATTGTTGCTGATACTTCCGAGCATCCTGCTGATATTCTCCTGCAGACCTCTGTATGATTCGATCAGACTGTGCGTCTCGGCAATAGCCGAACTCGATTCGTTGATAGCCGTAAAGTCACCTCTTGCAACGGTTTCAAGACTGTCCGCCGTCTCCTTCAGAGGGTCGGAAACTTTCTTGGAAATAATTATAACAAGAGTTACAAATATCGCGATAAGTATAAGTGCTGCTATGATGGAAACAATGATGATATGGTTTCTTGCCTCAACAACATCTGCTCTCGGCGTTCCCGCAAAGGACATACCGATGACCTTGTTGCTCCCGTCTACCAGCGGCAGATATACAACATAGTAATCCCTACCGGCAACCTTAGTATTTGTATCCGTAAAAGTCTTGCCACCGCTAACCGTAGGCCAGATCCCCTCCGCAGCCTGGGTACCCTCATTTCTCTTGCCCTGATCGTTCAGAACCGACGTACAGAAACGTGTATCTCCTAGAAATACCGTAAGATCGACATCATAAGGCTTCAGGCAATCGATGTAATCCGAATCATATGTTATCTCCGACGCCCCGTTCTTAAGCTCGAACTCGGTGTAATCCTTAAGGCCCTGGGCAGCAACGTTCAGCTGATCAAGTACCTTGGCCTCAAGATTGCTGTTAAGAAGAATGATGGCGATGATCGTCATTACAATAACGCCCGCAACAAGAGGTATCATGCTGAACATAAACAGCATTTTGTTCATGTTAAGACTTTTTTTCTTCATATCGGCTTATACTCCTTCATTATGTTTTCGCCCTGTTCCAATAATATACACAGTGCATTTAGCGTTTAATATTTTACCACAATATATGGCTCTTTACTATTGTTTTTTGCGAATTTTACACAATTTATACTGCATATTTAACCGATTATCATATATGGGATAATGCACCATTTTCTATTCTGTAAATCCCCGGGTCACGTTCTCCGCCAAAAAGTCCGGCTGATTCTTCGGAAAAATATATGTATGATATGCCGTCTCCCGATGTCTTTTCAATAAGTGTATCAAGTGATCCGCCCAATGTTGCCGCATCAACCGTACCTGCATTTTGCGGCACGGCATAATACCTTATATACAGAGCAAGTTCATCATCAGGTTCGGGAATGACAACCGCAACCCTCTCTCCTTCAGGCAGTCCGGCTTCTGTAAGGTTTTTCATCATCTTTTCCGTTTCAGACCGTTTCGCTATCTCATCTGCGTAATTTTGTGCGTACATAGAGGGAACAAAATGCGTTACGATAAACCCGTAATTAAGCGTAAGGGCACATATGGCAGCTACAACAGCAAGCTTTACGGTCGCCATGTCGGTTTTTTCATATAAAATGATCGCCAGCAGATACAGCATCGCACCGAGATAATTGGATACATACCTGTCATAGCTTGACAGCGACTCGGCCTCCCACCTGACAAAGACGAACAGGTAAGTATACAGGACCGACAGGAGATACAGGATCATACCTGCGATCAGTGCGATAAATACGCGCCTGTCTTCTTTTGTCCGCTCCCCCGCCCCCAGGATATACACCGCAACAGCTAGGCACAGTATCACAAAAGGAGTAAACCCTATCGGGCCTCCGTTCAGCCTGAACGTGAAGAATGACCTGACAAAATCACCCGTCACATCACCTGCGTAATCAGGGATCGCAAACGCATTCCGGCCGGTCACGTTTTTCTCGAATATGTCGTGCAGATATGTTGAATTCCCCTTGCTGTTGCAATAGATTTTCCAGAGAACGAATGCCGCAGCAGACGGTATGAAACAAATGAGAGGAAGCAGTTTTTTTCTCTTTTTGATAAGAAATACCACAAGTATCACAGCCGCAAATGTAAGCCCGGCGGCCTTTGTTACGGTAAGTGCGGCCATGACAGCCATAAGCCTCACATAATATACGGCGTCCCTGTTTTTGTCATACACCGACCACAGTCCGTATCCGAACATAACGGTCATAATGCAATCCACCCCGAGACAGTGGATCATCTGAAACATGCACAGATACGGCATCATGATCCCGACAGACACCTTCAGAACATAGCGCATGATGCCGGAACGGTCTATCGCATGCCCTGTACCTTTTTCAAAAAACGGCATCAGCATTGTCACAATAAGTGCATTGTTTACGATAAACATCGCGCTTTCAGAATATCGTCCGATAATCTTGAAAACAAAAAAATACACGAACTGTATGCCGCGCATGTAATCCTTGTAATCGGTACATGCAAACGATCCGTTCGGCGCCCCGTTCACAGCAAACATGTTTCTCGGATATATCGCCCAGTAATGGTAATCATCCCAGTTAAAAACCTGATAATGATGATAGATCGGGATCAGCAGAATGACGAGGACGAGCCAGATGACTATCCCCGGATCAAAACATTCCCGTATACGGGAAAGGGAATGATCTCTGATATGCAGATAAAAAAATACGATATCAGCTGCAACGATACACAACAGATATGCTCCGACTATGTGGGAAATCCTGCCGGTAAGCCCCAAAAGGAAAAACATGAAGATCGAAAGCAGTACCGCAACAGGCAACGTTTCGGTTATCTTTCTTTTATAATATGCGGCGATCAGTATCGATGCGGTCATTTATGCTCCTTGTTGCACATTCGGGAATTATCGGATAGTATTTATTATGATACGAACTGCTTCGCAGTTCTTCAAACATTCGGAATCCGCTTCGCTCCTTCCTCATGTTTGGCGGGTTCCAAAGTCATGAAGCGATTCATGCAGGCATGAACGCTTCACAACCTTTTAACCCTTGTATCATAACATGAAACGACTCGAAGCGGATATCAAAAACAAAAATTACAGGAACATATACGCACTCTACGGCCCGCAAAGTTACCTGCGCAAATGGTATACGGACAAGCTGACCCGGATATTCGTTGCCGATGGCGATACCATGAATCTGACCAGCTTTTACGGCAAAAAGACGGATATCAAAGAGGTGATAGACGTAGCCGTTACATTACCGTTTATGGCTGAAAAGAGGGTTGTCATTCTCGAGGATACGGGTTTTCTGTCCCATTCATGCGAAGAACTTGCAGATCTGTTTTCAAATATGCCGGAAGAGACGGTCATGATCTTTTCCGAGGAGGAATTCAAAAAGGATCTGAAACATGTCAAGCTGATCGCATCATCCGGATCCGTAACGAAATTTGATAATCCGACCCGCGAGGATCTCGAAAAAATGGTGCAGGGCAAGCTTGCAAGGGAACACCGTCAGATCACAAGATCTGCACTCAATCTCTTTTTAGACCGATGCCCTGATGATCTGTGGCAGATGTTCAATGAGCTCGAAAAGCTTATATCATATACCTTCGGCAAGGACGGCATACATGCGGAAGACGTCGAGGCTGTATGTGCACCGTCTCCCGAGGATAAGATCTTTGAAATGATCGATGCGATACTCGCAGGCAGAACAAAGTTCGCGATGAAACTGTATGGGGATCTGCTCCTTCTTCAGACCAAACCGTCCCGCGTCATCTCACTTATCCGGGACCAGCTAAGCATCATGCTTCATGTCAGGGAGATGGCGAGACAAAAGATCAACCCAAAAGAAATGGCCACAATTCTCCATGTCAAGGAGGGGCGAGCCAAAATGGCATTGCGGGCATCCCAAAAGAGTAGTAAAATCTTCCTTACAAAGGGAATGTCGATGTGTGCCGAAACCGAAGAACGGTTCAAGACCGGACTGGTCGAGGAACAGATCGGAGTCGAAACCCTGATAATAGAATTATGCAATATTGTGTCCGGATAATTCATGCATACCATTACAGAAACAGGAGGATATGATCATGGCAGATATGAGTGATATCACCGATAAGATTGCCGACGTCATCAATACCGTAGCAGACAAGGCAAGGGAATATGGAGAGGTAGCAAGGCTCCAGGCTCTCATTAAGGCAGAGGAGGCCAAGAAGCAGGAATATTATTACAAGCTCGGCAAGAAGTATTACGAGATATATAAGGATGCTCCCGCATCTGACCTTTCGGAACTTATGTGCAAGCTCCTTGCATCAGATGAGAAGATCGCCGACTACAGGGAAGACCTTAAGGCTGCTTCAGCCAAGGAAACTACTGAAGCTGATACCGAAGGTGAAGCTGCAGATGAAGTTTCGGATACTGAGGAAACCGAGGAAAATAACAGCGTAGCAGATTAGGTGACAGTAGGGACGGTTCTTTTTGTCAACTTTCTTTGT
>JBGUNV010000256.1:0-6874 GCA_045117595.1 Lachnospiraceae bacterium | reverse complement strand
GCTCCTCGTATGGTATTTCGGACCGTATTACCTGTTCGGATGGTCAATAAAAGGATACCGTTTCACGGCTATCATTATCGGTTTCGTTGTCAATTATGCCTGCTATTTTGCCGAGATCTACAGAGGCGGAATAGAGTCCATGGACAAGGGACAGTATGAGGCTGCCGAGATACTCGGATATTCGAAGAGACAGACGTTCTTCAGGATCATACTTCCGCAGGTCATAAAGACGATACTGCCTTCAGTCACGAATGAAGTCATAACGCTTGTCAAGGACACTTCGCTGGCATTCACGCTGGCCTATCAGGAGGTATTCTCGCTTGCCAAGCAGATATCGGCATCAGAGACATCGTTCACACCGTTTGTAGTTGCGGGCGTGTTCTATTTTGTGGCTAATTATGTAGTGGCGTTTGCGATGGAGAGATTTGAGAAGTCGCTCGACTACTACTCATGAGTTGAAAGGGTCAGGAGAAGATTTACATGATTCTTGAAATGCAAAATATAAAAAAGAACTTCGAAGACTGTGAAGTGCTCCATGATATATCTCTTAATGTGGATCACGGCGAGGTCGTTTCGATAATAGGCCGGTCCGGGTCCGGTAAGTCGACACTTCTGCGGTGCGCGACTTTCCTCGAGAAGATCGACGGAGGCTCCATATGTTATAAGGGCGAAAAAGCAGCGTACACAAATGACGACGGCAAGGTAGTCTATGCTTCAAGGAAGGAGATCGCGAAGGCGAAGACGTACTTCGGACTCGTGTTCCAGAACTTTAATCTGTTCCCCCATTTTTCGGTACTCAAGAATGTATGTGATGCTCCGATAAAGGTTCAGGGGATCGATACCGCACGAGCGGAGGAGGAAGCAAGAAAACTCCTCGATAAGATGGGTCTTGCAGACAAGGCAAATGCGTATCCGTGCCAGCTGTCGGGCGGTCAGAAACAGAGAGTGGCGATAGCACGTGCACTTGCGCTCTCACCGGATATTCTTTTCTTTGATGAGCCGACATCCGCGCTCGATCCGGAGCTTACCGGGGAAGTGCTCAAGATAATACGCCAGCTGGCGGATGAGAAGATGACAATGGTAATAGTCACGCATGAAATGAGCTTTGCCAGGGCCGTATCAAACCGCGTCATATTCATGGATGGCGGTTACATCGTGGAAGAGGGCGATCCCGAGAAGGTATTTGCAAATCCCGAACAGGAGAGAACCCGTCAGTTCCTGCAAAATTACAACCAGTAGAATTATGTAAACCACAGGTCTTTTTATGACTAAACATATCAATGATATCGAATATGAGCTGATCGATCCTACGGGAAATATCACTGCGCTCGTGAGAACCGCGGTCGATGTACCGCGGCAGCCTTCGGTCGCTTCTCTTATCATGTCAGCCGACAATACATGTGAACAGGTCGGTTTTATCAGCAATACCGATGATGCGGATATAACACTCCGGATGGCTGCAGGTGAATTCTGTGGGAATGCCACGCTGTCCGCTGCCGCACTTTACTGTCATGATAACGGTCTTGAAGCCGGATGCAGCCGCACGGTAACAGTAAGGTCATCGGGATGTAAGGAAGCACTTTCGGTTAACATAACTCGAAAAGATGATTCCGGTTTTTCGTGCTCATACAGCGGTCGCATCAGGATGCCCGGTCCACAGAAGATATCCGGACATGTTTTTACATATAATGGCGCAAAGTATGATCTTCCTGTCGTGGAATTTGACGGTATATCACATGTGACGGTAAAAAGAGGGATGATCGACATAAACGACGGTGAGCTCGAGAACGTGATCCCAAAATGGTGCGAAGAACTTGATGTTGCGGGACTTGGGATAATGCTTACAGACCTTCCGGAGGATCTGATGACGTGTGACATGGCCGGTAAAGGGTTGGTTTCGATAGTTATGAGGCCGCTCGTATATGTACCCGCGATATCATCGTGCTTCTGGGAAAATTCGTGCGCGAGCGGAACAACGGCAGTTGCGGCTTATCTGGGGCATGAGATGGGATCTGATATCAGTCTTTTGGCCAGACAGCCCGGCGGAGTACTTACAGTACATGTATCAGGCGGGGATCCGGTGCTCGAAGGAAATATCAGGATATAGCTTGCGGGATTTATAAAGGCATAATAAAAGAGGTGCGTATGGGAAAATACGTTATGGCGATTGACGCCGGCACAACAAGTAATAGGGCTATTCTTTTCAACAAAAAGGGCGAGATATGTTCGATCGCGCAGAAGGAGTTCACACAGATATTTCCGAAACCGGGATGGGTTGAACATAATGCCGCGGAGATATGGTCAACGCAGCTCGGTGTGTGTGTTGAGGCCATGAGCAAGATAGGAGCTGTGGCTGATGACATAGCCGCGATCGGTATCACGAACCAGCGTGAGACAACGATCGTGTGGGATAAGAATACGGGTGAGCCTGTATATAATGCGATCGTATGGCAGTGCAGGAGGACGAGTGAATTCTGCGATGAACTTGCCGCAAAGGGTCTCACCGAAACGATCAGGCAGAAGACGGGACTTCCGATAGATGCTTATTTTTCGGCAACGAAGTTACACTGGATACTTGAGAACGTTCCGGGCGTAAGGGAGCGTGCCGAGGCAGGGGAATTACTGTTCGGAACGGTTGAAACGTGGCTCATATGGAAGCTGACCAAGGGAGCCGTTCATATAACGGATTATTCCAACGCGAGCCGAACTATGCTTTTTAACATCAGGACGCTTGAGTGGGATGATGATATCCTGCAAGAACTCAACATACCGCGATGCATGCTTCCGACCCCCTCTCCGAACAGCTGCATATACGGGATGACCGATGAGTCGTTCTTCGGAGGTGCGATACCGATCGCCGGTGCCGCCGGTGACCAGCAGTCCGCACTTTTCGGGCAGACTTGTTTTAACAGGGGTGACGCCAAGAATACATACGGTACCGGATGTTTCCTGCTCATGAACACCGGTGAAGAGCCGATATTTTCCGATAACGGGCTTATTACGACGATAGCCTGGGGCATCGACGGACATACGACATATGCACTCGAGGGATCGATATTTGTTGCGGGGGCCGCGATCCAGTGGCTGCGTGATGAGATGCGCCTTATCGATTCCGCAGCTGATTCGGACTATATGGCAAGGAAGGTACCGGATTCCGGAGGATGTTATGTGGTTCCGGCGTTTACGGGACTCGGCGCACCGTACTGGGACCAGTATGCGAGAGGTGCGATAGTCGGGCTTACGAGAGGCGTTAACAAGTATCATATCATAAGAGCCACTCTGGAATCGATCGCTTACTCCGCGTATGAGGTCATAAGTGCCATGGAAGCTGATTCGGGCAGCAGGCTCACCACTCTCAAGGTAGACGGCGGCGCGAGCGCAAATAATTTTCTGATGCAGCAGCAGGCTGATATAGCAAATGCCCCGGTAAAGCGTCCGGCATGTATAGAGACGACGGCAATGGGTGCGGCATATCTGGCAGGTCTTGCTGTAGGCTACTGGAAGGACAGAGATGATGTATGCTCCAACTGGCAGACCGATACGGTATTTATGCCGCAGATCGATGCCGCAGCAAGAGATGAGCGTATGGCAGGATGGAAAAAGGCAGTGAAGAGAGCCTGTGACTGGGCAAAGGAATGAAATTTATGGAAAGATCAGATGTTGTGATAATAGGTGCCGGCGTATCCGGCTGTGCGATAGCAAGAGAGCTGTCGAGATATGACCTGAAGGTCGTCGTTCTCGACCGGAATTCCGATATAGGCGAAGGGACGAGCAAGGCTAACAGCGGTATAGTTCATGCAGGATATGATGCGAAGCCCGGTACCCTCAAGGCAAAGCTTAACGTTCAGGGGTCGAAGATGATGCCGGACCTTGCGAGTAAACTCGGTATACCGTTCATGCGGAACGGATCCCTGGTGGTGGCGTTAAGTGATGATGATGTTCCTCATTTGCAGGAACTGTATGAGCGTGGGATAAAAAACGGTGTGGAAGGCCTCAGGATACTGTCGCGCGAAGAGGCTCTTACAATGGAACCCAATCTGTCGGATGATACAAAAGGAGCGCTTTTTGCACCGACGGGCGGGATCATATGTCCGTTCAGACTGACGAGCGCGATGGCGGAAAGCGCAAATATGAACGGAGTTGTTTTTCACCTTCTCACATGCGTTTTGAATATAGAGAAAACGGATGACGGGTTCAGGATCGACGCGACAAGGTATGATGAATTCGATCCCGAAAAGGATGAGAGCGTCTCATATGAGACCAGGGTTGTGATAAATGCAGCCGGTGTATATGCTGACCGATTCCATAACATGATGAGTGACGATAAGCTGACCATCACCCCGAGAAAGGGTGAATACTGTCTGCTTGACGTGACGGCGGGGCAGCATGTCGGAAGAACCGTATTTCGCATGCCATCGGCGCTGGGCAAGGGTATACTTGTATCTCCTACGATACACGGCAATCTCCTTGTGGGACCTACCGCTACCGATCTGGATGATAAGGAAGGCACGTTTACGACCGCGGAAGGTCTGGCTGCGGTAAACCGTCCCGGTGCATCGGCGGTAAAGGATCTCCCGATGAAGGAAGTCATCACTTCGTTTGCGGGACTGCGCCCTCACGGAGACCGTGGCGATTTTGTCATAGGGCAGACAGACGGATGTCCCGGATTCATTGATGTTGCGGCGATAGAGTCCCCCGGGCTTTCCGCATCTCCTGCGATCGGTGTCATGGTGGCGGGGATCGTAAAGGATATTTTATCCCCGAAGATGAAGGATGATTTTATCGAGGAAGTCAAACCGCTGACATACATGAAGCTGTTGCCGAGAGAGGAACAGGCAAAGCTTATCGAAAAGGACAGGACATACGGTAACATCATCTGCCGCTGTGCCTCGGTATCGGAAGGCGAGATACTTGAGACGATAAGAAGACCGCTGGGAGCCAGGACACTTGATGCCGTAAAGCGCAGGACCGGCGCGAACATGGGACGGTGTCAGGGTGGATTCTGCTATCCGAAGGTCATGGAGATATTAAGCCGTGAGCTTGGCATACCTCTTGAGCTGATATCCAAGAAGGGCAGGAGTTCGAACATACTCGATCAGTGTGATCGCGACACTTCCGCCGGCGGGATACTGCAGATAACGGCATGTGAGGGCTGTGATGAGAAGATGGCAGACGATGATCACATTTACAACTGTGTCGTGGTCGGAGGCGGTCCTGCGGGAATGGCGGCCGCATTATCCGTTGCCGATAATGATACGGACGATATACTCATACTTGAGAGAGATCGTGAGCTTGGCGGTATACTCGGGCAGTGCATACATAACGGATTCGGACTTCATACGTTTGACGAGGAACTCACAGGACCGGAATATGCGCTCCGCTATATCGATATGGTAAATGCCGCGCAAGACAGGATATCCTGCCAGCTTGATACGATGGTCATGGATATAGCAGATACGGGCAGGGACCATATCAAGGAGGTCACTGCATACAGCAGCAGATACGGACTGCAGGTCATAAGGACACGCTCCGTCATCCTGTCGATGGGATGTCGTGAGAGAGCCAGGGGAGCGATGAACATTCCGGGATACAGACCGGCCGGTATCTATTCCGCAGGTACCGCACAGAAATTCGTAAACATCGACGGTAAGCTACCCGGCAGGAATGTCGTGATCTTAGGATCCGGGGATATCGGACTTATCATGGCCAGGCGTATGACACTGCAGGGTGCCAATGTCAGGATGGTTGTTGAGATAATGCCCTATTCGGGCGGACTGAAGCGTAACATAGTACAGTGTCTCGATGATTTCGGGATACCGCTGCTGCTGCAGCATACGGTAACAAAGATCAACGGCAGGAACCGCGTGGAAAGTGTAGTGATCTCGAAAGTGGACGAGAATCTGCAGCCTATACCGGGGACCGAGGAAGAGGTTGAATGTGATACGCTCCTTTTGTCGGTAGGTCTCATACCCGAAAACGAGCTGTCAAGGAAGATGGGCATTATGATGTCTGACAGGACACGCGGACCGGTTGTCTCCGACAATATGGAAACAAGCTGTCCGGGAGTATTTGCATGCGGTAATGTCGTGCATGTCCATGATCTTGTCGATAATGTTTCCAAGGAGGCTGTAGAGGCAGGAAAGCATGCCGCGGAGTATATCAGGGCATTTGATACTTCGGACGGACCGGCATTTAATGAGCCCGATCCGGATTCAGAGCTCATGCAGAAATTTGCCGCGAGAAATGCTACCAGAAACGTTGCAAGCCCTGATGCGCTGACTGAAAAACCCGATGGCAGCATTGTTCACACAATACCTTGCATTACATGCCCGGCAGGTTGTATCATAAACGTAACGGTAAAGGATGGAGAAGTTACGGATATTACCGGAAACTCCTGTGACAGGGGAGAGGCATATGCACGTGCCGAAGTTACATCCCCGGTCAGAACGATCACTTCCATAGTGAAGGTATCGGGTGGAGACCGTGAGGTAGTACCGGTCAAGACATCAGGTCCGATCCCCAAACCGAAGATGAGCGAATGTATGGCCGCCATCGGAAATATCACGGCTGCGGCTCCGGTAGCAGCGGGCGATGTTATAATACATAATGTGGCATCTACCGGTATCGATGTTATCGCAACGCAAATTGTGACATCCCGGGCAGGAAAAGAGAATTATCATGGCCAGGACTGAAAACTATAATTTTAATTCGAGTGACGACAACCACACACCCATTCACGGCGTAAGGTGGGAGCCTGATGCCGGAAAGGAAGTCGTTGCAACCATCCAGCTCGTGCATGGGATGCAGGAGTATATAGAACGATATGATGAGTTTGCAAGATTCCTTGCTGACAGGGGATTCGCGGTATTCGGAC
>JBGUNV010000255.1:0-6848 GCA_045117595.1 Lachnospiraceae bacterium | reverse complement strand
AAAAAGAGAGGCGGAGGAGACATGGAGAATGTTTTTGGTGAAAACACGAAGAAACTTGGTTTCGGAATGATGAGACTTCCTGAACTTGCTACATCCGGAAAGTTTGGAAACATCGATATCGAGCTTACCAAGAAGATGGTGGATTACTTTATATCCGAAGGCTTTACTTACTTTGATACTGCCTGGATGTATTGTGGGTTCAAGAGTGAGGATGCTGTCGGTGAAGCACTTGTAAGCAGACATAACAGAAACGAATTTACGCTGGCCACCAAGCTTCACTCAGGATTCTTTAACAGTGAGGAAGAAAGAGAGAAAGTATTTAATCCCCAGTTTGAGAAAACAAGGGTGGATTATTTTGACTACTACCTTCTTCATGACCTCGGAGAGGACCATTATAAGAAGTATCAGAAATTTGGATGCTTTGAATGGCTGGCTGACAAGAAGAAAGCTGGATATGTCAGACATATGGGCTTTTCATATCATGACAGGGCAGACCTTTTGGACAGGATACTTACAGATCATCCTGAAGTGGAATTTGTTCAGCTCCAGATCAATTACCTTGACTGGGAGAGTGAGGTAATACAGTCAAGAAAATGTTATGAAGTGTGCGAAAAACACGGTAAGCCGGTGATCGTTATGGAGCCTGTCAAAGGCGGAACACTGTCTAACGTAGTGCCGGAGGTTGAAAAGCTGTTTAAGGATCATGCGCCTGATAT
The DNA here is from genome assembly GCA_045117595.1 of Lachnospiraceae bacterium. Taxonomy (GTDB): domain Bacteria; phylum Bacillota; class Clostridia; order Lachnospirales; family Lachnospiraceae; genus UBA2868. The sequence continues at coordinate 6,132 of JBGUNV010000255.1, read as the reverse complement.
GTCGATCGCATCCTGGGCAATCAGATTTGCAGCAAGTCAGCCAAATGTAAAGATAGTTCTTTCCGGTATGGGAAACATGGACATGCTGACAGATAATACAGGGTATATGAAGGATTTTATTCCATTGAACGCTGAAGAGATGGACATCATAAAGAAAGTAACGGATTTGATAAATTCAAGCATAGCTATACCTTGTACAGGGTGTGCATACTGCGTGGACGGATGCCCTAAAAATATACCGATACCAAAGTATTTTTCTGTTTATAATGCTGAGATGCAGGAATATAAAGGTAAACCATTTACTCCTCAGGGCGAATACTATGACAGGCTTACTCAAGTATATGGCAAGCCGGGTGACTGCATAGGATGTGGAAAGTGCGAGAGAATCTGTCCTCAGCATCTGCCGATAAGAAACAATCTTAAACTGGTAGCTTCGCAATTTGAGTGATATTACAAATGTGATCACCGGTTAATCAATAGAACGATAAACCGGAATATAAAATTATACTAGTCTTATAAATCCAATTTGCAGAATGGAGCGATGGGAAATAATACCGGAAAGCTTTTTACAGGTTCTTGAGGGCAGGAATGGATACGAAAGAAACTATAAAAAAGCAATTCATAGGACAGAAGTTATATTGTAAATTTATCAGGCGGTGAAGAGTCAAAAAAGATTCCTCACCGCTGTTTTATGAATGTTATATGCGATAAAAAATGCACAAAGGTGTTATTCCTGGTCAAAGCTTTCTTTTAGTCTCTCTATGAGCAGGTCTGCTATTGGAGTAAAGACCTGATTCTTTTTCCAGATGATAAACATCTCTGCTTTTGGAGCTTCTTTCAAGGGGCGGAAGATTATATCACTGTCATTGCCGGTATTAACAAGCTTGTCGAGCATAATAGCATAACCGATTCCGGCTTTGGCCATTATTGCACCGTTGTAAGGAAGATTATAGGTTGCAACGATATTAACATCCTTAAGATTGTACTCAAACCAGTCGGGAAGTTCGTGATCAACCCACTGTTTTGAACAGATCAGCGGAAGGTCTCTTAAGTCAGATATGGAGAAAGATTTTTTCTTTGAAAGAATATCGTCATTTCTGAAAATTACACCCCAATTATCCTTCGTTGACATGGGGAGACAGTTGTACTTGGTCAGATCCACATAATTCAATACGATGGCAAAGTCGAGTAAACCTTTATCAAGTTTTTCGCATACATCCTGCATGTTTCCGCTGTATATGTTACATCGGATTTTGGGATGGTCCTTTTGAAGTTTGCATACTATATCGGCGAAGAGACTCATCGCCTCCGATTCGGGGGCACCAATATAGATGTCACCGCTGTTTATTTCCTCTAATGATTTAAACTCCGCTTCGGTTTTATCGACAAGGGAAAGGATATCTTCTGCCCGTTCTCTGAGGAGCATACCGGCTTCTGTGAGACGGATGTTGTAGTTGGAGCGGATGAACAGTTTTGTTCCCAGCTCATTCTCCAGTTCTTTCAGCTGCTTTGACATGGTGGGCTGCGAGATGAACAAACGCTCGGCAGCTCTTGTCATATTGCCCTCCCTGGCAGTTTCCAGGAAATATCTCAGTACTCTGATCTCCATACAGGTCACCTCCATAGATATTCTAATAAAGAATAACTAATAATGCAATATAGATATTGGACATTTCTTGTCTGCGAGAATAAACTGTAGGAAGAGTAGGATGTGAAGCAACGCACTTGAAGGGAGAAAAAGAGATGAAAAAAACGATAGCTTTATTACTGGCAGTTATTATGTGCGTTTCTGTTACGGCTTGCGGTACAGGAAATACGGAAGCAGAGACAGTACAGGAGCAGACTCAGCCACAGCCTGCTGAAGAGGTTGCAGCTATACAGGAAGACTCATCAGAGGTTTCAGAGACAGATAACACATCAGATGTAAAAGTTGCAAAGGATGGAGCTGATATGCAGACCGAGGACAAATCAATGCCCACAAGGATACCGATGGAGGGCGGCACAAAGATCAATATGTATTTTGGGGATACGCTCATCACCGGAGTGTTGAACGATTGTGATACAGCAAAGGCATTCATTGAAAAGCTTCCCATGACGCAGCATGTGAGCAGGTATTCACACGATTTTTGCGGAGTGACAGAAGATCTGCCCTACAATGAGGACGAAGTACATTATGGATGGCTGAACGGGGATATAGATTATGCGATCAATGCGCCATACTTTACGATCCTGTTTGAAGATGAGGATAAATCGGAGCAGTATGGTGACCAGGTAAATATCGGTGTCATCACCGTTCCGCTCAGTGAGATCGCTGCACTGGAAGGATCCTATGACGTTCGTATAGAGCTGGCTGAGTAAGGAGGATACATCAGATATGAAGAAAAAAAGATGGATAGGGATGCTGCTTGTTTTCGTTCTGCTCTTTGCTTTGGCGGGATGCGGAGCAACGGGGCAGGCACAGAATGAAAAGAAAAATGAAACTGAAGCAACGCCTCAAACGGAAGCTGCCAAAACGGAGACAGTCGAAACAGAGGCTGCAGATGCGGTAGAAAAAAATACAGGAGACGGTAAAACACTAGTTGTGTATTTCTCATACACCGGTCATCTGGACAGCATGGCTCACTGGATCGCAGATGAATCGGGTACAGATCTTGTAAGGGTAACGGCAAAGGAAGCATATCCCGAGGATTATGATGAAACGGTAGACAGAGCCAAGAAGGAACAGGATGATGATGCCAGACCGGAGATCGACATTGATCTGACGGAGGAACAGATGGCGGAATATGATACGGTGTTCTTTGGGTTCCCGGTATGGTGGTATGACATACCCATGCCGATGTACACCTTCCTCGATTCATATGATCTTTCCGGAAAAACCATTTTCCCTTTCCTGTCACATGAGGGAAGCTCAAACGGGGCAAACGCGAGAAAGACGATAGAAGAGCATGCAGTAGGTTCCACGGTGAGATTTGATGATGCGCTTTCCATACGGGGCGGTGAAGTGGATTCTTCTGAACAGGCTGTCAGGGACTGGGTGGATGGTCTAGGCTTTGGTAAATAATAAAAGAACGATGGAGGAAAACAAGATGCAGGCAAAGATGTTGGAAGGAAAAGTAGCGATCGTATCCGGTGCTAGTTATGGAATGGGTTTTTCCATGGCTGAGCTGTTTGCGGAAGAAGGCGCCAGGGTCGTTATGACCGCAAGAGGACAGGAAAAACTGGATGCCGCTGTAAAACAGATCCGTGACCAGGGACTTGAGGTTACCGGTGTTGTTGCAGATAATAAGAATCTTGATGATGTGAAAAATGTCATCCGTACAGCTGTTGATACTTACGGTGACCTTGATATCGTCATCAATAATGCTGCGATCGGTGAACAGAAGATGATCGACGAGACGGATGATGAATGGCTTGAGCATGTATATCAGACTAATGTATTCGGACCATTCCGCTTTATAAGGGAATCGTTGAAAGTATTCCTTCCGAAGAATGACGGCTGCATCATAAATATTTCCTCTGTAAATGGTGACCGTCCGTTCTGTGGTGCATCCTATACTTCATCAAAGGGTGCGATCAACACGCTTACAAAAAATGTTGCCATGAGACTGATCGATACGAACATTAGGATCAATGCAGTCGCTCCGGGGGCAACGGTCACTCCGGCACATCTGGCCAATAAAGCAGGGGAACAGCCCGGCGGAGCAAAGATGTTAGAGTACAGCAAGCATTTCGTGTACTTCCCAGGACCGGAATGTGATCCTATGGATCAGGCGAATGCCTGTCTGTTCCTTGCCTCGGATATGGGAAAGCACGTAAAGGGGCAGGTCATACAGGTCTGCAACGGCGCATTTTTATAAAAGGGAAGAGTCTTTGATCGTATATGATATGAAGAGGTGATGTTTTGAAAGTACGTATGATTGTGGCCTCATTGTTTATAATGATGACACTTAGCGCATGTGGAGACAAAGAAGATATCCCGGAGGCAGATAGCAGTATTCCGGAATCTGAAAATGTTTACACAGAGGAAACTGATAAGATCGCGGAGACCGGGAGTGAAGCTATGACATACCGAACTGAAGAGATAATGTGTGAGGATAGCGGAAAAAGCATCTATGGTGTTGCTTACATACCATCCGGGGAAGGAAAGTTTCCGCTTGTGATCTTCTCACATGAACTGGGTAATAATCACGAGGCTGGCTCACGATATGGAGAGAGACTTGCAGAAAATGGCATTGCAGCATATACATTTGATTTCCGCGGGGGCAGTGTGTCGGGAAAAGAAAACAGGAGCAGCGGAAGCAATTCGGAGATGTCTGTCATGACAGAATCTGATGATCTTAAGCTGGTGATAAACAAGGCGAAAACATGGGATTTCGTGGATACCGACAACATATTCCTTCTGGGAGGCAGCCAGGGAGGCCTGGTTACCATAGTAGCCGGAACAGAATTGGCGGATGATATTTCCGGTATGATGCTTATGTATCCTGCTCTTTCTATTAAGGAAGATCACGGGATCACATGTTACGCTTCCACCCTTGAGGTTCCGGATGACGTGGGGCTGTTTGGCGGCTGGATGCATGTAGGAAAGAATTATGTCACGGATATATGGGATACGGATTTTTATGAACTCCTAAAAGATTACGATGGAAATGTACTGCTTTTGCACGGAGATAAGGACACAACAGTGCCTTTGTCATATTCCGAAAGAGCATCCGGGATGATAAAAAACTGTGAATTCCATGTTATAGAAAACGGTGGACATGAGTTCTATGATCAGCCGTTTGAAGATGCAATGGGATATATCCTGCAATATCTGGATCGGCAACTGAAAGGCAGCGAAACCATAGAGAATAGGGAGGATGAAGATAGCGTTATGACCATGAAGATAGGTGAAAGTCCCGTTCAGGTTGACTGGGAAGACAATGAGTCGGTAGAGGCGTTAAAGAGTTTAGCTAAACAGGGTGATATTACGATCCAAATGTCTATGTATGGTGGATTTGAACAGGTAGGGTCGCTCGGGGAAAGACTTCCGAGAAATGATAAGCAGACCACAACAAAATCCGGAGATATAGTGCTGTATTCCGGCAATCAGATCGTTATTTTTTACGGCTCCAACAGCTGGGCATATACCAGATTGGGACATATATCCGATAAGGATGAATCGCAGATGGAGGAACTTTTATCTAATGGTGACGAGACTGTGACGATATCTGCAAAGAATTAAGGGATAAGACATGCTTTCATGACCATAGAGCCCTTTAGAAAGAGGCAGAATGATTAAAATCTCTACAGCAATTAGCTTTAGGGATTTTTTGTTTTAACGATCTTTTCTATACACTATCAGATTGATATGTCACGGTAAAACGCATAAAATGCATAACAAATGTTATAATTTGTCAACATAGAAAGATTATCTTCCAGTTTTATAGACGATGACAGATCGTGTTTTTTGAATGGGGAATAATAATTTCATGGAAAAAATAAATGATTCAATAATCATAAAATCAGCTGAAACCGATGAGGAATTGTGCGGGAGGGGATATGTTCACTGTACTGCATGGAAGGAATCTTACAGAGGCATTGTATGTGACAGATATCTTGATACGATGACCACAGAGGCTACAACAGCACGTGCCAGGAATTTCCCGGAAAATACTATTGTAGCTAAGGATAAAGATAAAGTTATAGGATTTGCAGTATATAGTCCGTCGAGAGATGAAGACCTGCCGGACGCTGGAGAAGTTGATGCGATCTATGTCCTTTCGGAGTATTACGGCCGGAAAGTAGGATATAGATTAATGAATGAAGCAATTTCAAGACTTAGCGAATACAATACTTTTTTTGTGTGGGTATTCGAAAAGAATGAGAGGGCCATAAACTTTTATCACAAATACGGTTTTGAGTTTGACGGATGCAAAAAGGAATGGACTCTCGGCACACCGGTTACAATAGTCAGAATGGTAATGAAAAGAGCGTAATATCTTTGTATGGATGATCAGGAATAAAATGAATTAAGATCTTTGGAACTAAGAAGACAAATCGGATTTTGTGGAGGTTGCGATGAAGAATTATACACAGGTATATGTTAAAAACAGTTTTGAAGCAGCAAAAACATACTGCAAAGCCTTTGGA
>JBGUNV010000254.1:0-23976 GCA_045117595.1 Lachnospiraceae bacterium | reverse complement strand
TCTTGTCAACTAAATCCTAACACAAGGATCCGGTGCTTTCTCTATATTTATTTTTCCTACAAAACTTTTACCCTACGTGCCGTCCTTCATTGGGGGCTTCCCTTTACAGCATCACGTATGTTATAATCACTGCATAGGGCAATTTCTGCCTGTTCAGATATGGAAACTATGTGTTGATTAACACATCTACAGCGGAGCAATTCACGGTGTAATTTCTTCCCCAGTTATGTCAGATGGATCAAGCGAAGACCATGCGTGAATGGAAAGGACTAAAATGCCAAGAATTCAGAACAAGGCCGCGGAACGCCTCGGCGAAACACGTCTCATGAATTGCGGACTCAAATGCACGATAATCGAGTATAAGGACTGTAATCATATTACAGTTGAATTCGAGACCGGAGAAATAGTACCGCGCAGGATCTACAGCGACTTTACAAAAGGCAAGCTGCATCCCCGTCAGCGCAGTAATCCGGGCAACTGGCGCCGCCAGTATTATATGCCGCCCATACCGAGGAAGAAGAGGGGAAGGCCTTTATAGCATCAGATCATTCCGACAGCTTCCGGATTGATGATCACAGTCCGTGGAGGCAGTAGTTTGCGCTGCCTCTCTGTATATCATTGCGTCACCCCACTGATTCCGTAAAGGCATTGATCACTGCTACCATCTCCTCCGGGATCCGTGACAGACATTCCTTTTTCAGTCCTTCGGGCACACCATACATCCCCTCGGCCATGGCTCCCGCGATCGCAGCTATCGTATCCGTATCCCCGCCGAGAGATACCGCGTTTCTGACAACATCCTCAAACGAGTCCCCTTCGAAAAATGATACAAGTGCCTTCGGAAGCGAATCCATGCACGATTCATCATGCCTGTGCAGCGGCCGAAGCTCATCAACGCTACTCGAAAGGTCGTAGCCGAACTCCTTTACAACATAATCCTTTATCCCGGCTACCGAAAGGCCACCCCTTGCCAGAAAAATAACGGCCGCCGTGCATTCGGCCCCCTTCACACCTTCCGGATGGTTATGACTGACGTTTGCCGTCGCCCTGGCAACTTCCCTGGTGCGCTCAACCGTATCGTACATCCATCCTGCCGCGGACACTCTCATCGCGGATCCGTTTCCCCAGCTGTTGTACGGCTGTGGATTGTCCGCAAACAGCCATCCGATGAAACGGTTACCGTAGCCGTAATTCGGATACTTCCTGCCCCATCTTTGCATCGATCCGATGCAGGCTTTTTCGATCTCCTGCGCGGAAGCGTCATTGCCGGCCTCCATAAGAGCCTCTGCTACCGCAACGGTCATGACCGTATCATCCGTAAAAGTGGATTTCGTGGAAAAAAGGTCAAAATCCTTTGTCCACCCGCCTCTGTCGAATTCAAACACGCTGCCTATGATATCACCCAAAATCGCTCCATACATGCTCATACCCTCCTTCTATCTATATTATCAACTTCTGATGCAAGTATACAACATGCGGGAAAAATAAAGGTCGCCCGGCGGGCGACCTGTCAATAGATTCAATGCATTCCCGAACAATCCCTGCCGTTACAGCGATCTTCATTACTTCTCCTCCATTCAATTTTTACTCATATACTGACATTCAGTGCCAATACGGCTTCTGGTCCTTATGACTGTAACCCGTCATCTTTTCCTTATATTCAGACAGCAGGGTTGCATATTTGGCGGCAACTCCCTCATTGATATCTCCGGAAGTCTTTAATGCCTCGAATGTCACCTCCAGTTCCTTCAGATCGTCCTGGGCATTGTCCTTATAGTTATTGGACATGTTTGTGTTCAGACGCTGAATTATTACATCCAGCTCCTTTTCAGCTTTGCTCTTGATCAGTTTCATACGTTATAACCTCCTCCTTTTTCACCTTACCGATTGATCATTTTTCAACTAATAACGATTTCCTCGTAACTGTTTCTCTCACTTCCATCCCCGATTCGATGAGATATTCTCAGTGAACTTGCAGTCCGGATATCCCGTACATCCCCAGAATTCTCCGTACTTCCCGGTCCGCCTAGCCAGAACATTCCCGCATTTCGGGCATTTCCTGACTGCCTTTGCAGCCTCGGACGGGTTCTCAATCTCATTCTTCAGGCATTCAAACACCCTCTGATTCATAATACAGTCATTCAGGGCTCTGTGGGCACCGTCTGCTTTGATCCCGTAATGCCGGGCAAGATCAACAAGTGTATAATGACCCAATTCAGGCAGATAGATCCTCGCTATCTGCAAAGTATCGACACAGTCATTATCAATAACCTTTCCATAATATTTCTGAACATCCCTTTGTATGAAAAGCATATCAAACTTGTTAATATTGTGACCGACCAGAACCGCATCTTGCGCAAAATCAAGGAACTGCCCAAGTACTTCCTCAAAATTCGGGCTGCCTGCAACCATATCATCCGTAATACCATTCACCTGACTGGCGGCAAACGGTATCGGCCTTCCAGGATTCACAAGCGTTGAAAACTCATCAACAATCTTTCCGTTTTGCACCTTCACCGCTGAGATCTCGATCACTTCATCATTCTCACAGGATACGCCCGTGGTCTCCAAATCAAAAAGCACGTAATCCGGCACATATTCAATTCGTTTTTTTCCCGGTTTATTCGATAGCATGTTTCAAATCCCCAATTCTGTCTTTATTTTTCTGTATCTGTCAGCTTCTTTTTCCTTTACTTCCCTGGACAGGTCGTTGTATATATGATGCATCGCATCGGCATCCTTCAGTATCTCATCCATAGGCGCGTCAACAGAGGCTTTATCATCGTGATGGTATATCGCAGAGCAGATAATATCGGTCTCTTCCGGTGTCGTTATACCCAGTTTTCCGAGAATATCCCGGGCAAGATCCGCCCCTTTATGTGCATGATCATCATATGATCCGCTCTCATACGCGTACAGATCATGAAGAAGTCCTGCGATACCGACAAGCTCCGCATTCTCTCCGCGTTTCTGCGCCAGGAGCTGAGCCGACATAGACACCCCATAAAGATGCCCTGCAGCCTTTAAGGCATCATCCTGATCATCCATCTTTGCCAATTGTTTGTTCACGTATTTCCTTACTTCTTTTATTCTTCCCATAAATCACTCCATTAAAAAGGTCATCATCACCCACCGGGCGATCAATTTACTATTCTATTAATCTAATAATATGATATAATAATCACATCAAGTGCGTAAAAGCCGGACGCGGTGCGCTTGTGTTGGAACATCCTCGGTCTTTCCACATCTACTGATAGATTAAGGGTGTTCCTTTTTTATGGAATACAAATCCATATCAACTACCCCGTACGAACCTTGCGTTATACTCCATGTTTATCTCTGCAATCTCTTTCCTGCCCTCGATATAGTCCTTATACATGTCCCATGGAGAACCTCCGCCAAGCCAGCAGGACGAACAGTTCTCACATCCACCACCACAGTCCATTGAGTTCTTAATGATTGCTTCACGTTCTTCTCTTGTTGTATCTTTGATCAGTATCGATTTCATATTCAATAGCTACCTTAATTTTCTCCCCTTGGGAATACATGTCTAGACAATGCAAAACAATCAAACACTTATTCCCAGGTAATCAACAAGGTCTCTCTCAAATGACAGTATTTCATCAAAAGCAGCATCTAACCCTTTATAAATATCTTCCTTTGTAAAATCCTCCGGGACTTCTACTTTAGAAGTTTTAAAAGCTGTCCACCATATCCAATTATCCTTTACTTGCTTCATCGAAACAAAATCATTTATCCTATTACACCGGTTTCTTATTTCATCTCCAATATTTTTTGAATTCAAAACAAATTTAATATAAACATCCTTGCCTGTTTTGTTAAGAATCTCGTAAAAATAATGATTCTCACAGTTCCAATCGCTCAATATTCCTTCTTCAACAGGTAATACTTTCGACATTATTGTAGTCATGAATCTAGTATATGATCGATTGCTTTTTTCTGGACATCCAATTATCCCCTCTCTATCTTGCATCCATTCCTTTAGAACAACTGCTATTGATTTTAGTCTCTCAATTTCCTTAGGACTTTTTCCCGTTGAAGTATCCTGAGGGAAAACGTCAGTCAAATACGGAACCAATACTCTCCGCAGCTTATTACTCCACTCTCCAAGAAAATCTGACATTTTATCCCAATCAGCTTCATTAGCAATGCTGACACCCTCTAAACTATATGAAATACTTGAAGCTTTATACTCATCAGCCCTGTCCCACTCAAGTTTAACCCCTATGTTATTCTCTATTTCATCCTTATTTTGTATAAGAATATCAAAAGCTTCTTTATTCTTTTTAGCGTCAGACTTTCCCAAAAAGAAATCAACTCTTGCCTTGTCATAATTTGCTATACACGCAGTAAAAAATCCGCTAATTCCCAAAAAACCCGCAACCATATTTGATGTCGTTGGATTCACATTTAAGAAAGCCTCATTGTCATTTTTCTCTCTGATAATCGGTAGAGCTTTCTCCCAGAACCTTAAGCGGAGTTGTTTCCTTCCGCTATCTAATCTTTTATCTTTTGTCACTATTTCTATCGGTAATTCATTTGCATCCCATACTTGACGAATTAATTCTTCCAACTTATTCGTACGTTCATATATTTTAAGTTCATTCCATTCCGTGTTCTTATCAATGACTTCTCTGGTAAGTCTTAAATCAGCTAGATCTCCTATACCTTTGCGACCATGTTTCCCATTTATCTTGTCCAAAAAAGCACTGTTACTAATCGATGTATTGAGTTTCGAATTTAGCAAAGTCATATTACCAATTTCATATATTGCATGACTTCTGACTCGCTCTATATCATCCATGTCTTCAACAATATTCTTTTCCATATCATACGACGGAACATTCTCCCAATTCTGATGCCACTTCTGTGGCATAATATGTTCCAACGTATAAACATATTTAAGACTCTTTACATCGACATTTGATTCATTGCGCTGATACAATTCCACCCAAAATAGAATTAAGGTCGGAAGCTTATTTGTAGTCATACGCCGAAGTCCATTTACAAAACTCCCCTCCGAAATATAAACACACGACTCCATGACCTCTCTAGGTGTCTTCTTTCCATCGATTAATTGCTTACATTCATTATTGTAATTCTTGGTGCTGCCTCTACAAATAGCATTAAGTATCAGATATTTTTCAAGATCAAATAGTCTTTCTCTTAAGACATCTTCAGAAATGCTATCATTTTTTCTCGAATATAATTGTTGTAATAAATACGGATAGAAAGTCGAAACCTCCAGAGTATTACAAATATTTAGTAAACGGCCAATATAGTCCGTATAGGTCAGATATCCTTCATCATCAGAGAAAAAATCTCTAAACACAAATGCATAATTATGGAGTTCTTCTAGGAATTCATGAAGATCCTGCAAATCCAATTTTGATATTCTTTTTCTGTATTCCTGGGGAAGTTCTGACATATTATTTTCAGCAGGATTAAAGAAACCATCAATTACAGCATAAGCGTGAAGAAGCGTCTCAATATTACTCCTTTTCATTCGTCCATATTGACGTTCCGTTTCCCAATAACCATTTACAGCTTCATCAGACAAAAAAGCATCAACCCAGGTGTTCTCATATTCCTTAACAGCCTCTGTATCTACATCACTCGCATTTGACAGCCTAAGCAATTCAACATATCTTTGATATAACAAATTCTTTATAGTATCCGCACTAGAAAGTCTGACGCCTGCAGAGTTTACCGTATCAAAAATAGCCTGCTCATTATCATGTATATCCAAATCGATATTAACAAGAAACTTTATCTTATCAACGGTTAATAGTTCCCACAAATAATCTATAATATCCTGGCCAACTTCTTCCAATGCATCTCTGAAGTAGGCATACGCCCTTATGATAGAACTAGTATTATCCTCATCTGAGGAGTCTACATATTTTTCCCACCTATCATCTCTATCTAAATCACCCTTTATAACACCTTCAAATGCTTTTTTATCAAGATGAGAATGATTGATTTTAACGTGAAGTGTTTGTTTTATTCCCCCCTCCGGGACAAACAAAAGACTTTCCATTTTTACTTGACAGGTCTTAACAATGTTCTCATCATAACCATATTGATCCTTATGTTTAACGATATGGTCATAACACGCTCTAAGCAAAATACTTAGAGTTGTTAATCTTTGTTGTCCGTCTATCACTGAATAACGCGCCACACTCCCTGCAGCAGCAAGTTCATTTTTTAGAATAATCGAGCCCAGGAAGTGATTGCCATTTTTATTTGTTAAATTATCAAATAATTCATTCCAATTTTCTTCATCCCACACATATGCCCTTTGAAAAAAAGGTATATCATAATAACTAGGTGTTGATAAAAAATAGAATGATTTGTCTTCCGCTCTCATATCACAATCCCTTTTCCTTATATTGACAATATTATCGCGTTTCTTTGTTTCTAACGGATGAATATATGGTAATCATATCTCATTATATTTCCACCGTTTAAACCCATTATTCATAGCCGCATCATAAACGGGAAAAATCACGTTCCTGAGCCGTTCTCCAAATTCGCTTTCAGATAGTCCGTCACAGTATAATGATCTTCTGACCTCATCATTATTCAGATGATACCGGGCTATTCTTTCAAACTCACCCGCTACTTCGTCATGTTCTTTTGACACCCTATACGATATATATTCCAGTTCGTAAAGTGGTTTGAAATAAGCATCCCAATCAGGCAGTCCGTTGCTCTTGCTACTGTTGATCGATTTGGTTGTAGGATGAAGATTCCACAGTTCATCATGAGCAACATATTGCCAGGGAACAAAATGATCTACGGAAATGTTCTTATCCGCAAGTTCAATATGGCCGTAAATATCTGTTATTTCCGGTCTTAACTTAATGATCAGTTTCCAGTATTTCCTGACCCTCTCTATATCTCTGGTCTGAGGAACATTAAGTTTATCCGCTATACCGGGAACACTGGGATTTTTCCTTTGAAGGTAGTGAATCAGGTTTAGCTGCATCCATCCCAGCAGTATATCTTTGTTTCTCACCAAATACGGAACCCAGTCATCATTTATACATATTACCGTAGATAATTGTTGAAACGCCTCGTAGTAATATAAAAGTCTCCTCTGTTGATTGATCTTTTGTGATAATTCACCCGGTCTGTACCATTCTCTTCTGTCAATCTTAATCTCATCCAGAAACGGAGACTGAATCCTGTATGGTACATTCTTGATCAGTTCCTTTTTATAGCCGCATAGTTTTCTATCATCACTCTTTTCAAGATACGCTATTATGACTTCTCTTTTTTCCGATGCCGGAAAATTCATCGTCTGACCAATATATTTAACTACTTCTTCCAGATTATCAGTCACCCCGGCCGGGCCCAAGCGCAAGTGGTATTCCGTTACCATATACCAGGCATCGGCAATCATCTCATTTATCAGTTCATCATAAGTGAATCTGTTCTTATTCGGAGATAATTTACGAAGAATGGCCTGAAACCAAAAGAACTTGTAGCAATTGGATGTATCATCGAACAACCGACTAAGATAACCGATATTCAATTTTTCATCGAAAGGTAACATGCTCATAATAAACACTAAGCTTTTATAATTGATTATACTTATCTGCCTTGCCTTTTGCCTTATCGATCGGATACTTTGCTTCATTCTGAGTCATTTTCATATTCACAATCTCATCAGCATCAAGATTAAGCTTATCTAGCAAATCCTGGCAGTAGACAATAACATCTGCCAGTTCTTCTTTTATATGATCCAGATCATAATTCTCATTATCCCACTGGAAACATTCCAATAATTCTGCCGCTTCTATAACAATTGACTTGGCGAGATTTGATGGCGAGTGAAACTGATCCCAATCCCGTTCTTCCGAAAACCTTCTGATTCTCTCTATAGTCTCCTGTTTCATTTCTTTGCTATCTCCAATCTTTTCTTCAAGTACTCATTCATACCGGGATCCGTACAATATATATAACACCCCTTCATTCCACGAGTCATAAGTGTACGATATGTGTTCTTTATTATTTCGTCCGCTCTTGCCAATGCGATATCGGGCGATTCCTTATATAATTTCTTTATACCCTTTAACGATTGATCTGTTTTTGCTCGCTTTGAAAAATCTGTAATAACCTTTCCGCCCTCATACCGCATATCATCTCCAATGATCACGCCGACATAATCAAATTCCAATCCCTGCGATGTATGTATACATCCGACTTCATTTATTGATGTCTCACTTACAGCAAACGGTTCTCCATTCCCAAGATTCCAACTCATCTCAAAGTCGCCAATCTTAATATCATGAACATCAGATGAATTCTTTCCGCTTGCTATCCATTCCCAACAATAACCGGCAAGAACTCTTGCCCTGTTAGCAAGTCGATTTCTCTCTACAACTATATCTCGTACCTCATCAGGCGAATCACATATCCTGATATCATAATCAATACCTTCCAAATCATAATTGGCGGTTTCCCTGATATCCAACACATTATCTAACCATGCAAGATATCCGTCAGAACCGTTACATCTGAACTGAGAATTCAGTTCCAGATAGTATAGTTCCGATCCCGCTTCCCGGGCCCATTTCTCTATCTCCGCCACGGATCCGATATCATCCATAGTTACTCTCTGACTTTCATCTATGAAGAACACACTGCAATACGCTGCATGAATGATCTCTTTAATCTGATTTTCTCCCAGGTTATGGAACATTCCGGACTTTTCATTGAGCCTATGAGCCTCATCAACCAGCAGACAATGTGCCATGTTTTCTCCGGCCTCGGTATACATTCCCGAACCCTTAAACATATTATCCACACTACTCTTTTTTATCTGACCTTTAAGTTTTTTCAGATAGACCATACGCGGAGCACTATTCTTAGATACATATTGCACCATTTGATCTTTTTTTGTGAGTTCTGCAAGAAGATTGACAGCAATAACTGACTTCCCTGTACCAGGTCCACCCCTGACTATTACTGTCCGTTTCTTAAGATCCTTCTGAGATTGAAGCGACAGACGCATAATCTCCTCATAGGCAACTTTCTGCTCATCGATCATTATAAATTCGCGGTTTCCTTTCAGCATCGACCCGATTGCGTTTTGAAGGCTCTTAGACGGTCTAATCTTTCCATGATCGATAAGATATAGTATTTCTTTGTGATCTCCCTTTTTGATGGAGCGCTTTATAAAATCCCGAAGTTTCTGAAGCTGTCCCTTGGTATATGCCGGCGCTTCTTCCAGATAATCATGATATTGAACAGCATCAAGAGGATCATTCTCGTGTCTTATATAATTGTGAAGACATGCACACGGTGACAGCTCCACCTCATTATCCTGAACAGCCTGATTATAATCCTTTATTAATTGCGCATATGACCACGCCTGGTATGAAGGATGTACCAATAGATGATCTGATCCTCCCACATACGTTTCAACCAAAGCGTCGGTCCCTATTACTTCCTTTATGGATTCCCATTGCTTTAATTCCACGATCACCATGCCGGGAGCATCATTATCTCCATAGCCGGATATCATAAAATCAACCCGTTTCGATGTTTGAGGTATATTAAATTCTATCGCCACGCCGGAATCATCTGGTATTTCACCATCATTCAAAACCTTGTACATGTAGTTAAGAGAGTTTTCCCATGAACGAAATTCTGATTTTGGTGTATGTTTCCCCAGCTTTTCCAGAATGTTTTCTTCTATCTGTAGAGCTATAGTATCGTTCTCGCAGCTATATAAAAAATCTGTTTTCAGCCCATCGTATACGATCATCTCATAATCCTTTATAACATAGATTTTTTAATAATCTCGACCAATTCCCGATCTGCCGGAAGCCAATTTACACTGTCTATGGATTCTTTTGTTAACCATTTTGCGGCCTCCGCTTCCTTTAAAACCAATTGACCTTTATCAACCTTAGCCCAAAAACAATCCATAGACAGATGAAATTCGGGATAATCATATTCTATGGTCTTGATCAGATCACCAACTTCTATATCAGCTGTGAGTTCTTCTCGTATCTCTCTTATGAGAGCCTGCTGCGGCGTCTCACCATCCTCGATCTTTCCACCGGGGAATTCCCACCAACCTTTATAATCTCCATATCCCCTGGCTGTAGCAAATATCCTGTTGTCATCTTTGATTACCGCCGCCACTACTCTTATTGTTTTCATAATTCACCGCTTAGCTTACCAACATCTTTCGTGTCTGTTTGATGTACTTGGCCGGTATTTCGTTTTCAAGTTTCCACATAACATTCATGGGATTACTTCCTGTGTGTTGAACATAGTCGACAAATCCCAGCACACTGTATGGAGCCGCATTTCCCCACGAATCTTTCCGGAATTCTCTCACACACAAAAGCACTTTACTTCCGTGTGTTTTATGATGGATATATCTCTGTCCGGTCGGTGATGCTTCGCTTGTCGTACTTTGACTTTGCCAATGAAACATCGTCTCATTAATTGAATAATCATTATACATAGTTGTAGGCGAATAATCCTTATCAGACTTATTCAACGTCACAAACAGAACATCTATCTTTTTATCTGGAAGCCACTTTACCCCTTCCCGTACCGTTGATGGTTTCTCGAAATCCAGCGCTACAAGAAGCTGATCTCTCGAATATGTACAGTGCAGGTCGATAGGACAATCGAAATCAAAATCTATCTTTTTATCAACAAAATCTATATGTTCATATCGGAATAAGATTAGTGATTTCATCTCATTAAGCAAAACCTTTTTCTCGGAGAATCTTCTCAAATTCTCATATACTTCCTTTGGATTGTCGTAATCTATCACATCCATCCAAACACTAACATAAAACATCCTAAACATCCGTCTTTGATAACCATCGAAAGAATCAAAGTTGATGCTATCTATATTGTCCAATATTTCAATTATAAACTTTAATAGCCTACGAGAATCAATCGATGCCAACCGTGAGAGGGCTTTCGTTATTTCCTTTTCATGCGGATCACTAAAATCATCTAAAATACCAGCCATCACACACATCCTAGAAAAATTATGATTTTTTTTGTATATAGCTCTCGGATCCATTCTGTAATGACTCAGGAAATTGGCTAATGTTAGCTGTTTTCCTGTATCATCCGTAAATGATTTGATTTTATTAACAATCCCATCTTTGGTCTCGATGGAGCTCTTGATATTCTGAAGTACATACTCACTTGCCTTTTTCTCGAGCTGTATATAACAGCCTTTGGGAACTGATACGAATCCTTTCTTAAGTTCATATTCCACACTATGTTTCGTATTAGATAATAATGCAGCGAACTTCTCTTCAAAATTATATTTTTTATTTGCCTGTCCTATAAAATCAAGGACGGTCAAACATTCCTTTCTATCATCCAGGCGAAGCCCACGTCCTAATTGTTGTAAAAAAATTGTTAGGGATTCTGTAGGGCGCAAGAAAAGAACTGTATTCACAGACGTAATGTCGACACCCTCATTATAAAGATCTACGACAAAAATTACTTTTATCTCTCCTGACTCTAACCGCTTCTTAGCCGTGGATCGGTCTTCTTTACTTGAATCCGAATCAAGTTCCAATGCCATAATCCCGTTATTATTGAATATTTCCGCCATAAATTTTGCATGTTCTTTTGATACACAAAATCCTAAGGCCTTCATATCCTCCACAGACGTTACATATTTTTCTATATTGCTGATTACATTCTCCGCCCTTTTCTTTGCTATACTTCCACTAAACGAAAGAATATTACTGAGTTCACGCCTGTCGTAACCTCCTCTAACCCATCTTACCTCAGACAAATCCAAATCATCGGAAACGCCAAAGTATTGGAACGGACATAATAGTTTTCGATCAATCGCCTCCGGAAGCCTTATCTCTGCCGCAATTCGGCCGTTAAAATACTGAAGGATATCCTCCCCATCCATTCGTTCAGGTGTTGCCGTTAATCCTAAAAGGATTTTGGGGGATAGTTTTTCCAAAGGTTCCTTATAGATCGGTGCTGCAGCGTGATGGAACTCATCCACAACTATGAAATCGTAGTAATCATTCGGGAGTTCATCATAGAATTTCTTAGAATTTAATGTCTGAATAGAAACAAAAAGATGATCCAAAGCTTCCGGTTTATGGTTTCCCACCCACAAATCTCCAAAATTAAGATCTTTTAATACCCCACGGAAAGTTTCTATACTCTGCTCCAGAATCTCTTCTCGATGAGCCACAAAAAGCAGTCTGTTCTTTTTGCCCGGATTCTTCTTGCAATAATTTGAATAATCAAATGCCGATACAACAGTTTTCCCACATCCGGTTGCTGCAACCACCAGATTCCGTGTATAACCCAACACCTCTCGTTCGGCATTCAGTTTATCAAGAATTTCCTGCTGATAGGAGTAGGGATGGATATCAAAAACAAATCTTCTTTCGCTTCCCTCACCAATATACTTTTCATTTTTTAAAGCCTGAATCAATCGAGGTTTCTGCGATATATCATATTTTTCAAATTCTTTATCATTCCAGTAACTTTCAAATGTCGCTGACACTTTGGTAATAGTTTCTCCCAGGTCCTTTTCCGCGGCCTTTACATTCCATTCCAAACCACTTGTCAGAGCAGCATTTGACATATTAGATGATCCTATATATGCAGTTGTATAACCTGTTTCTCTATAAAAAATATATGATTTTGCGTGTAGACGTGTTCTTTTAGTATCGTAAGAGATTTTTATTTCTGTATTGGCTAGCTTGTTCAGCTCTTCTACAGCTTTTATATCGGTTGCCCCCATATACGACGTGCATATTACGCGCAAATGGCCACCCTTTTTTGTGAATTCCTTGAGTTCCTCCAACAGTTCTCTTAGTCCGCTCCACTTTATGAACGAAACCAACATATCAATCCTATTTGCCGAAACAATTTCTTTCTTTAACTCAGTTAACATCTGAGGTTCGCTGATCGCTCCGGTAAACAGACTACTATATGCCATAGATGTTTCTGGACGCACCAGGTCCTTAGCCCTTTTGCCCAGCAATAATCTTTCATCCTTGTCGCCCATAACCGACAGCAACATTTCCCCAGGATGTTCGATCATAGTCTGCTCATTCAACTCATCATCGATCATGCTAATGACTTTGTTAGCGAACTCGATTTGATTATCTAAAGCATCATCGCCGGACTCTTCGCTAATGCTATCCATTTTTCGTTGTACCAGTTCCGAGACATATGTGGCCAAAACCCGGGACGCTTCTGCAGAATCAACTTTTTCCTTATATTTACAGCTGTCCGGTATCTGCTCCAGCTCACTATTAATCTGTTTATTTATGATCTCTTCGTATAATCCGGGCTTCATATATCTCTCCAGGCTGGTCAATTATCATATCCTGAAATACAATTATAAATCTATTCTACTACCGCAAATCCCATATTACTATAAACTTTTATTGATCAACCGAAGAATCCTTTTTTGAACGTCATATCAAAGAAATCCTGTGCAGCCTCAAGATTCATAACAATCCATTCTCTTGATTTATGTGCCTCTAGGTTCTCCGGCAGTTCTTTCATAATACGGTCTGCCTCGTATGTCGCTCCGGCATTATAACGGAGTTCATTTGATTTCTTCACAACTTTAAATGACTCTTTGCTTGTCTTCCAGGCATTCCTTATGGTCTTGATAGCATACTTGCCTGTGACCTGTTCGCTGAAATAATTCTCCAGACTCAGTTCTCTTATATAATCCGGAAGATTGTCCGAATACTCACTTAGGATTTCAACGATAACTCTTGATGAATGATTAAGAATATCCGGTGCACTTTCCGCATCATCATCCTTCAATTCTTCAAGAAGGTTCCGGACTATTTCTATCATCCTTCTTAAATATTCTCGATAAAACGAAGTTCCAATCTTCTGCTGCACGGTTCTTACAACATTATCCTTCATGACCTCTGTATTAGTAAGACCAGCTTCGACACGACAGATTACTGTTCTCCTTATTATCTCCGGCGCTACTGCCTTCACATCCTCATTGGCACTGATAACTACAGCAGAATAATTTGTCATATGGCCGGCAACTCCGAAGTCGTCATTTTTTATAGTCTCCACCGCATGCTGATTAAAACGGGTATTTGTAAGATCATCTACGATAATAGGGGCTCCCATTACCGTGTTCTTTAATGATTCTATACTGGATCTGGTAAAATCCGGTGCAGAAATCTTTGGCTTCTGCCCAATCATCATTTTTAACAATGTCTCCAGGAATGTAGTCTTGCCCGCTTTACTCTGACCGTATAGCAATCCGAATACCGGATAAGGCAATCTGTTCTGGTCATACCTTGCAGCCATATCGCGCATGGTCGCCATAAACGGAGAACAGAAGAACCAATTTGCAAACTCAAAATATCGAAGCTGGAGCCCGGCAACATCTCCATGGAACTTAGAGTAACCGTTCATATATTTTAGGAACAGCTCTACATCATTTTGAATATCTTCTTTTCCCGGATTTAGATTAAGCTCTTCACCATTCAAACTGGCTGTGTTCTCTAAAACATTGATAATTAACTGTGGATACTCACTTCTTAAGTCTTGCTCCTTCTTCCTTTCCTCAACAAGATGTCTTCTGATTTTTGTGATAACATCTGAACTTATAAGTGTTTTTTTGCTCTTTTTTTCCGGCTTAGGCATATGAGGTGCAAGTTTTTCTGCCTTTTTACTCACATCCAAAACAAACTTAACATCCTCATTTTTATCAGATTCTATAGCAACTATCCCTTTCGCTTTCACAGTCTCAGAGAACGGGATTGCATCAATGTTTTCCGATAGATCCGCATATTCCAGAGCTTTCTTGCTGATTTCATCCACACTATCTTCTTTTAGCGAATTATATACATCCATGTAGTAGTCAAATGCCGCTTCTCCGTCCATATAGCTTATATTCTCACGTTGTTTTCCTCCAAAGGCGTTATATGACATGTTTGCCGATCCCATAACAACGCGCTTTTTATCACCTTCTCCTTCAAGCAGATAGATTTTTTCATGTGACACGACCTTTTCAGCGACATAAAAATGAGCTGTCCCGGATTTAATACGGTCGATCATTTTATCCTTTACACCTTGCTTGTCTCCTCGTATCCGCTCAATCAGTGTATCCTGGTAAGCCATGATCTCCTTTATTCCCAACGACATAACATCTTCACATCCGAAGATGATCTCTGCATACGAAAACATGTCAAGCAACTCATTAACAAAACCAAGTCCTGACGAAAATGTAATAGCATAGATTTTATTAAAGCCGTCAAATAGTTCCTTCCAGGTTAATAATTCACTATGAACATAATCCAGCTTTACTACCTCGATTCGAGATCCGTTGTCTATCCCGTTATCGCTCATATAATCAAACAAATTCATAGTATTATCATCTATATTCTTCATAATCCTCCACCAATAGGCAAATTTGCTGCTAAGATCCTTGAGATGTCTGAAATCACGATTTATCCTGCTTCCAGTTAAATTCCGGCAACTGTTTTGTTATCTGTTTCCTGAGCTTCGCCTGAGCCTTTATGACAAAATCCAGATCCTTCTGAACAAACGGATCACCCATCTCAAGCTGCTTGTAGAACCTGACTTCCGCATTCTGATAATATACAAGTGCGGTCTTCAGATCCACTTCACAGCCTATTCCTTCGGCATACAGATCGCCCATCCTCTTCATGATATTTCCGACACAGCGGCAGTCATCATCATGCTCGCTCATATCATAGGCTCTGTGATACAGGATGAAAGTTACCGCAGGGGTCTTATCGACATAATAACCGTACCTGAACATATCCCCGACCTTGTATGTCGCCTCTATCCTTCCCTGAAGGGCTGCCATGGAGAAGTATTTATACGCCTTCTCATAATCTATATCCGTATCAAAACCGTAGTAATATACATACCCTACGTTTTCTGCGGGGAGCGGATAACCGGTCTTTACAGCCATCTCATAGTATTTTGTGGCCTTCCTGTAACTCTGCATGCCGCAGCGGTTCGTATAGTAGAGGGTACCCATATTGTTCATGCATATCGGATTACCCTCATCTATTCCGATCTGGTATACGGTCTTCAAATATTCCAGGACAGATCCGGGCATGGGCTTATCGGCATCACAGTCATGGAGCGCATATGCAACATCGAATATTGTTGTTTCTCCTTCTTCAGATGCGAGAGCCTGCCTGGCTATCTCACACGTCTGCTTATATTCGGTATCCTTTGTTTCCTCAACTATCTTCTGAAGCATCTCTGCAAAGCTTATAATAAGGCTTACTTTACTGTTCATGTCCGTCCCTCCATCCGTAAAAAATCAATGAATTCTTTTTCCATGATCACATTATACAACAGATGCCGGCTCTGCAGGTCGCCCTGTAAGCGACCGATATTTATCCGGCAAGTCTTAATACGTTTTCGCCGATGCTGATCTTTTCCAGATCATGTCTTGTCCTTTCCATAACCATCATCCTGTCTGTCTCCGAAAGCTGCTGTACCTTCTCATTGAGGACATCCAGGCAGTCTGCCAGGAAATACACATTTTCCTCTGACTCATCTGACAGTGCATATCTGTAGATATCGTCCCAGTTATCCAGAAGATCGCCTGCTGTGTAGTTCTTAAGGCACCACAGATTCATTTCGTAATTGTAACGGTAACTGTTAGTCGCTATTATTGACATATTATCCATACCCCCTTATCCTTGATCATCACTGAACACTTCTTAATAAACGTTGATTTTACGCTGTTTTTCGGGCTTTTTAGCCCGGTTTCCCGGCCCTTCTGTATAAATATTCTCAGATCAGGTGTCCGATATTCGCTACAAACAACTGTTCGAACAAAAATGTGTTATCATTTAGGCGTGGCGGCAACCTTCCGCCCTTCCCGGTTGGGTCCTTCCAGCCGGTTCACATATGGCCACCTGCGGGTGGCCTTATTTAAGATCAAGGAGAACATCTATGTATTATGTACCTGACGGAACTACGATAGCGGGATATTATGAATGTAAGAGTTGTCATGAGCGGTTTCTGGATGTGAGGGTCGCACCAATGCTGGTATGCCCGTACTGTGGTGTTGAGCCCGATATGGAGCTCGGGCCCGACGACGAACTGCCTGAAGTTATCGAAAACGCAGAGCTCATTGAGACCGTAGAGGGTGAGGATGTCGAGAAATACGACACCCTGTTAAGTCTTGCCATTACCGGCGGAGATTACTCCTGGATCTGATATTCGATCCCGGGTCTGTCAGTATCCTTTGTCTCTGTCGACCACATGCATAAGCTCCTGTCCGTGTGTGTACCGGTAAAGGTTGTGTGCACAAAGTTCCAGCACTTTTTTCCGGCAGATCATGTTACTCATCTGCCACATCACATATCATGTCAACACATTTTTCGATGCCCAGTGACGAGCTTTTTACGCACAGATCATAATAATCGGCATTACCGAACTCCGTGTTCGTATAATGCCTGCAGTACTTCTTCCTGGCTCTGTCCACGGTATGGATGTCCTCAAGTATCCTGTCTTCGGAAACACCCGGCATCCTTTCCTGAAGTATGCGGATACGGAAACGCAGTGATGCCGCAATAAATACATGAAGCGTCCTGTCGAACTCCTTTAATATGATATTCGCATTACGGCCGACTATGACACATCTGCCCTTTTCGGCGACTCTGCGTACCGCTTCCCTCTGGGCGTTGAACAGTCTTTCGTCGAGGGGTTTGTTGTAAAAATCAAACAGGCTCTGACCGAATCCGAATTCCGCCGGAACCTTCTCGTCATACCTGCTTATCTCCTGCGGGGTCAGACTTCCGCTCTCAAGGGCTGCCCGCAGTATCATATCCTTATCACAGTAATAGTATCCGAGTCTTTTCGCCACAGCCCGGCCGATCGTGCTTCCGCCCGCACCGAACTGTCTGCTGATGGTGATGATGCTTTTCATGAATGCCTCCGTTACAAGACCTTATTCAGGAAATCGATCGTCCGCTCTTCCCTGGGATTGAGAAGGACTTCCTGCGGTGTGCCTTCCTCTACTATGTATCCTCCGTCCATAAAGATAACCCTGTCGCCAACTTCCCTGGCAAATCCCATTTCGTGTGTGACGATCACCATCGTCATGCCTTCTGACGCAAGATCCTTCATGACCTGGAGGACCTCTCCTACCATCTCGGGATCAAGTGCCGATGTGGGCTCATCGAACAGCATGATATCCGGCTGCATGCATAGAGCCCTTGCAATGGCTACCCTCTGCTTCTGTCCGCCGGAAAGCTGGCTTGGATAGCTTTCTTCCTTTTCGGCAAGCCCGACCTTTTCAAGCATCTGTCTGGCACGGTTTACCGCTTCTTCCTTTGAGCATTTTTTCAGCTGTACGGGAGCCAGAGTCAGGTTATCAATTATGTTCAGGTTATTAAAAAGGTTAAAATGCTGGAAAACCATTCCGATGTTTTCCCTGACCTTGTTGATATTTACATCCTTTGAGGTGATATCCGTGCCGTTGATCAGGATCTTTCCGTCCGTGGCCTTTTCCAGTCTGTTCAGGCAACGGAGAAATGTGGATTTTCCCGAACCGGAAGGGCCGATCACGCATACCACTTCCCCCTTATGTACCTCAACGGATATATCCTTAAGAACCTCAAGGGTCCAGAAACTCTTTTTAAGATTATCAACTTTGATCTTAACAACGCCTTTATCTGCCAACGTTAAGCCTCCTTTCAACCACCTTTGCACTCCTTGAAAGGATAGTTATGACAATGAGATACATCACGCCAACGATCGCCCACGTTTGGAAGGACATAAACGTATTGGCCTGGACATTCTTGGCCGTATTGACGAGCTCCGGAAATCCGATGACGGAAAGTATCGACGTGTCCTTGAGCGTGATGATGAACTGGTTGATAAAAGTAGGGATCATCGTTTTGATCGCCTGCGGAAGAACAACCTTTCTCATTGACATACCGTATGTCAGTCCCAGCGAACGTGCTGCTTCCATCTGTCCTATATCGACAGACTGTATCCCGGCACGTACGATCTCAGCCATGTATGCACCGCAGTTCAGTGCGAGACACATGGTACCTGCCTGCAGTGCCGTCAGCGTTATCGAAAATCCTCCTATTATCGTGTTGAAGAAATAGGGGATACCGAAGTAGATGAAAAACGCGAGCACGATCATCGGAACACCGCGGATCACATCGACAAACACCTGCGATATGACATTGCATACCCTGTTTTTCAGCACACCCATTATTCCGAAGATCATTCCGATGATGCAGGCAAAGAACAATCCCAGAAGTGCCAGGAGAAGCGTCCGTCCCATGGCTACAAGAAGCATTGTTCCGTATACTGTGATAATTTTAATCATTGATCTTTCCTCAAATCCCATAAATATCCGGACCGGGCAGACTGTGCTGCCCGATCCGGTATTTTATCATTCGCCGAGATACTTTGCTATTATCTCATCATATTTGCCGTTTTCCCTGATATTTTTAAGACCGGCATTAAACATGTCCACAAGCTCCTGGTTTGCGCTGTTGAAGATCGCAAATCCGTATGCCGCGGGATCATTTCCCGTTCCGTCAACGAGTTTCATCGCGATGCCTGTATCCTTGATGTTTGACGCCATGATGGGTGTATCATCAAATACTGCCGCAACCTGTCCGCCGACGACCGCCTGGTACATTGTCGGTGAATCCTCAAAGTATGTGATGTCAAACTTGTACTGATCCTTTAAGCTTTCAGCGTATGTTGCACTCATTGTACCTGTCTTGACCGCAACCGCCTTGCCTTCAAGATCCTCAAATCCCTTGATGTCCGATGAAGCTTCTACTGCCATGCACTGGTTTGCATCATAGTATCCGTCGGAGAATATCCATCCGGATTCCTTTCTCTCATCGGTGATGGACGCGCCGGCGATCATACCGTCAGCCTGTCCTGCCTGGCATGCTGCAATGGATGCATCCCATCCGAGTACCTGCACTTCATACTTAAAGCCCTGATCCTCGGCTACAGCTGCAAGGATATCCATATCGATACCTACAAAGTCCCCGTTGTCATCCTTGTACTCAAAAGGCTTGAACGCCGTATCGGTTGCGATCTTCCAGACCTTTCCCGATGCGTCCCCACCGGCTGCACCGTTATCGGCTGCCGCAGGAGCCTGTACTGCAGCACCACATCCTGTAACTGCCAGCATCAGGCATGCTGCCATAGTACACAGAATTCTTTTTTTCATAATAATACACTCCTTTCCTTTTGGCATTCATCCACGAATGCCTTTACAATTAACATGCTTTCCCTGTTAGTACTGTAGGAAAGCTCGGGATGCCACTGCACCCCTATCGCAAATCTGTGATTTTTCACAGCAATTGCCTCAACCAGTCCGTCAGATGATACGGCCATCTGAACTACCTTCGCAGACAGATCCTTAACGGCCTGATGGTGGTAACTGTTCACTTCATGTATCCCCGCACCGATGATATCCGCAAGGATAGTGTTTTCAGCCACCTCCACACTGTGTACCGTCCTGTCATACGGCGGCTCCATATGATGCTCGACCGTGCTGTCATATTCGGTCGGAAGATCCTGATAGAGCGTTCCACCGAGATGAGCGTTCATGAACTGTATCCCGCGGCATATCCCCAGAAGCGGTTTGTCATCCGCAAGGCATCTGTCAAGAAGATATCCTTCCATCGCATCCCTTGCCGGACATGTTGTGGCGCATGAACTACTCTTTACCGCACCGTATACTTCAGGCGAAACATCATGACCCCCGGTAAACATTATACCGTCACACAGACTGTATGCATCAGAAAGTTCCGATACGTCTGTCGTCAGCGGGAGCATGATCGGCAGCCCTCCGCACTCTTCCACTGCTTTCATGTATCCGGGAAGCATCCAGTAGCTGTCTTTTTCATCATCATATAAAGTGGTCAGTCCGATAACCGGTCTCATCAGGATTCTCCCCCAAAAACAGATATGAAATACAAAATGGGACTGTATTCACTTACAGCCCCATTGCGATGATTAATTATATTGTTTATCAAAAAAAATGTCAACCTATTGTCCGGGTACTTATTCGCCGGTCTCACCGGCAGTTTTACGGAGGATATCCGTGACCAGATGCAGCATCTTCGGCAGCGTATCCAGATACAGGGTTTCGCGGGTTGTATGTGCATCCACAACATCCGCTCCGATACTTATCATATCAAGTCTGGGATTTACCGAAGCATAGGTCCCGCATTCAAGGCCCGCGTGAATCGCAGTAACCTTTATGTCCTCTCCGTTGATATCCCTGTATATTCTCTTTGTCATATCAAGCAGTCTGCTGTCGGGATCATACTTCCAAGGATCGGCGGATTTAGCCTGCTCGATCTCATAACCGCATTCATCAGCCAGCGATGTATCAGCTTCTATGATCGCGGCGAGTTTATCGGCATCGGAACTTCTGATATATGATACGGCTCTGAAGCCATTCTCCGGATCCATTTCGGTAACTCCGAGATTTGCGGAGCTCTCAACCAGATCATCCATGTCTTCTGACCATGAATATATCCCGTCTGTAATGCCGAGAACATAGCTTAGCATATTATCAAGGTCTGCCCCAGTCACGACCTGTTTTGCCATAGCGCCCTCGCTCACGGTAAGGATCAGACCGTCATCGACTCCTTTATACTGCTCCTTAAGCTGATCTTCGTATTCCGAGCAGGCAGCCTCCAGTGCATTCATATCATTCCCGTTTATAACAATATCCGCCTGTGCGATCGCAGGTATCGCGTTGTTTGCCGTTCCGCCGGAAAACGATGCCAGTTCATAGGCTGTCCCATCCTTACGGATATTATCAAGGAACGTTGCAAGAGCAATTGTTCCGTTGATGCGTCCCTTGTCTATTTCCACTCCGGAGTGTCCGCCAAGCAGTCCCTTCAGTGATATATTTACCGTTTTGTCCCCTGACGGCGCATCCGATCCGGCCGGGCCGTATGCCGTAAATAAAACCCCGGCTGCCGTGCTGACAAGCACCTCGTCAGCGGCTTCGTTGTCCAGATTTATAAGATATTTTACATCCTCCAGCCATTTCGGATCCAGTCCGAATGTTCCATCCATACCGTCTTCTTCATTAACGGTGATGATGACTCTGAGCGGTCCGTGTACTATATCTTCGGATACTATCGTCATGACTGTTGCATCACCGATCCCGTTATCGGCACCAAGGCTTGTGCCGTCTGCCGTGACAGTTCCCAGATCCTTATCAACGATCGCTTTTACAGGGTCATTTTGCGGATCATATTCCACACCTTCGTCAGCCGTACAGACCATGTCCATGTGCACCTGCAGTGCGGTAAGAGGCCCGTCTTCATATCCTGCGGTTGCAGGCACATCAAAGATCACATTTCCGACGTCATCCTGAACGGGGTTAAATCCCTTGCTTACTGCCCAGTCCATGAAGAACTTTCCGATCTTCTCCTCATGATGCGAGGGTCTCGGAACCTCAGTGATCTGCAGGAAGTTATTCAGCGTGATATCGGCAAGTTTCTCATAATCAACGGTATCATCACCGCTCTTGATCCTGATATCAACCCTGGCGCATCCGGCAAGCAGAACGGATGATATTACAACAAAAGCGATAAGTGCCTGCGTTAATCCTTTTTTTGTCATCTATACTCCTTCCGGGCTATACTTCATTCCTGCTTTATATTTTGCTCACTGCGCCCTGTACTGATCTGATACCGACAACATTGCCTGATATGCCTTCATTGCGGGATGATCTTCGTCGGTGATCTCTTCTTCATCAAGCTGTCTTTTCATGTCCGCTGCCATGTCGGATGCAAGGCGACTATAGATGTCATCATCCACGTTATCTGACATCCCCATTTTTATGATCTGCGGCGCAAAGCCGAGAGAGGCCGTCGTATAGAAGTTTCCATACCACTTGCCGAGTGTTTCGTCATTTTCCATCATAGGCGTATGCAGCTTGTTTGTCAGAAGAACGACCACAAGATCATTATCGGGATCTATCATAGACAATGTTCCCGTAAAGCCCTGATGTCCGAATGCATCAGAATCCGTTATGGAGCCGAAATACCAGTCCCTTCTGTGACCGGCCTCTCTCCACCATCCCAGACCGTAATTAGGATATTCCTCGCTCTTGGGAGCCGTGAACAGATCGATCACATCCCGTGAAAAATACATCTTATCGCCGTACCCTCCCGTCAGCATGACAGAGGCAAGCTTCGCAAGATCAGTGGCATCCGAGAACAGACCGGCATGTCCGGATATACCTGCCATACAGTAATATGCATTGGGATCGTGTACCTCACCCTGAAGTGTGTTCTCGCGGATCCCGGAATAGTGAAGTCTGCCGTCCCGGGTATTTCCCATAAGTTCGGTAGCCGCACAGTCGTTTGCGGTAAATCCGTTCTTACGGGGATTATAAGTTATGCGTTCCAGATCCATCGGCTCAAAGAACACTTCGGAAAGATATTTGTCAAGTGTCTTTCCGGTTATTTTTTCTATGCAATAGCACAGGATCATATAATCGACATCGGAATAGACCGTGTTGCTTCCGGGTTCATACATAAGAGGTGTCCGGCACAGCGCCTCCCACGTTTTTTCACGTGTCGCATCATCACCGGCCGTTCCGACATATATCACATTTCCGTTATCGGAATCAAAATCCTGTGTGGCGTGATCATACCTGTCATTGTAATAATGCGGTCCCGGAGGAAAGCCTCCCTGGTGCCGCAGAAGATCACGTATCGTAAGTTTCTCTTTCCATTTCTTATTTGTATCACAACTTACCGGATCATATCCTTCATAATCGATCTGTATAGTGTCGTCGGCAAAGGAACTTCCCATGATATCCACCACCCTGCTGTCAGGATCTATCTCTCCTTTTGTCAGCAGATACTGCAGCGCATAGTTTACACTGTACATCTTGGTGTTGGAAGCAAGGTCGTACATGGTGTC
>JBGUNV010000253.1:0-3013 GCA_045117595.1 Lachnospiraceae bacterium | reverse complement strand
AAGAGCCGTGATTATGTGTATGCCATCACCTCGATATACAGAAAGTACATTGATAAGTATTATGAGGGCGGAAAGTACCTGGCAGATGCCAAAGACAAAAACATTCTTATATCCGTATATACGAGAAGCGGAAACTGTGACGGATATTATAACCGTCATAACGGTAGGGAAATGATAACGTATGACAGTCCGTCATATTCGGCAGGTTCTGATGAACATGAAATAAATCTTAATGATATACCCGAACCGAAATTAGGCATTAATGCACATTGTGTAATACATAAGAATGAAAATGCGATATTAAGGATTTACAATGACGAGTATGATGTGACTTTTACATCATCCGTCGTACCGGAAGAAGCCGTGAAAAGGCCTGTCTGCGCGGATGATGTTGCAAAACAGATCAGCAGGTTCGGATCAACAGCCCTGAAAGCAAATAACGTGTCGGTTGATATTGAGGACGGATTATTCATTGCAAACGGGGAACTTAACCTGATAAGAAGACAGGCAACGGAAGCGTTTTATGAACATATATTGTCATCTCGAAGGAGAGAGGTATCTTCACCTGCTGTCGCAAAGCCGGACATTTATATGGCAGGATCCGCAGACG
This sequence comes from Lachnospiraceae bacterium, assembly GCA_045117595.1. Taxonomy (GTDB): domain Bacteria; phylum Bacillota; class Clostridia; order Lachnospirales; family Lachnospiraceae; genus UBA2868. The sequence goes on along the minus strand of JBGUNV010000253.1, from coordinate 2,403 downwards.
GACACGATTACGGAAATCCGGAAGTAAATGTGAGCATCCTTGATGCAAAACAGCTTGAAAAAGCCATGTCAGGTGATGCTGACGGTATTATCGTACCGATGTCTCTTGCCTTACAAACGGGCTTACCGGGAAAAGATACATTGGGTGACAGGAAATTATATATTTCCCTTCCGTACGTCGTAAGATCCGACGGCTATACAAACAGCCCCGACAGGATAGGCGAATTTATAGAAAAGTACGGCTCGGGATCCGATGTTGACGGATATTATATTTCCAATCTGGAATCGCTTGGGATTCTGACAAAGTGCGGTTATAAGGGAAGTATAACGGCTGATATACATATGTATGCTTATAACACAGAAGCATATGATCTGTACAGAAGATTCGGTATCACCAAAACAACGGTCCCGGTTGAGTTAAACCGGACAGAGCTTGCCGCACGCGGGATACGGGGGGAGGAACTCATAATATACGGGGCGCTTCCCGTTATGATAAGTGCCAACTGTATACATAACACACTTTATGGCTGTGATCATAAGCCATACGGACATATGATGAGTATCACAGACAGGAAGGATGAGAAACTGTTTGTACATTGTAACTGCAGTGAATGTACAAATGTCATATATAACAGTTCCACTCTTTCAATTGCTGATGAACAGGCTTTGTTTGAAAGGTTAAGGCCGTCTTCCGTAAGACTTGCATTTACGTATGAGAGTGCAGATACTGTTTCAGATATTATCAGAGCCTATACCGGCTCAAAAAAACCGGACGGATCAACAGACATAAAGCTTATAAACAGATATACAAAGGGACATCTGAAAAGAGGAGTATTCTGAGCATTGGACAGGATTTTGATCGAAACATCAAGATATATGATCATAATCTGCATGGCTGTATATACGATACAGTGCTTTGCGGTTTTCCGTTTTGCGAATGAATATGACCGTAAGGGCATTTACCTTCGCCAGAACTTTTTTATGGTGATGGTACATTTCCTGGGCTTTCTGTCATTATATGCGCAAAACGGGGAATTAAGATATTTTAAAGCTTATCTGATACAGCAGATAGGTATTCTTGTCATACTGATAACATACCGATGGATATATCCGCGCGCCAACATACTGATCATCAACAACATGTGCATGCTTATCACCATCGGACTTCTGATCCTTACCAGGATCTCATATGATAAGGCCATGAGGCAGTTTTATATTGTTATGGGAAGCGTGTTCATAACAATGACAGTCCCTTTTGTGATAAGTCGTATCAGGTTTTTTGAAAAATTCAAATGGGTATATGTATTTGCGGGCATATTTTCCCTGGCAGTTGTATATCTGTTCTCATCCGTTATAAACGGTTCCAAGATAAGGATCAATATCGCCAGCCTTTCGTTCCAGCCTTCCGAATACGTAAAGATCATATTTGTGTTTGGTATCGCGTCGATCCTTGCAAGAAGATGTCGGCTTCGTGAAATACTGATTTCAGCGGCAATAGCCGCGGTACATGTACTGCTTCTTGTCATATCAAGGGACCTCGGCAGTGCGATAATATTCTTTGTTGTCTATTTCGCCATGCTTTATGCCGCATCCAGGAATATCCTGTATTATCTGATCGGATTTATAACGGGCGGTGTCGGGGCTTACATGGGATATAAACTGTTCTCGCATGTCAGAGTAAGAGTGACGGCTTTTCTGGATCCGCTCGGGACGATAACCGATGCCGGTTATCAGATAGCTCAGAGCCTCTTTGCGATCGGGACCGGTGGATGGCTGGGACTCGGGATCGGTCAGGGAGCTCCGTCAACGATACCGGTTGTTGCTGCCGATTTCATATTTGCTGCGATATGTGAGGAACTCGGTGTTGTCTTCGGTATGTGTCTGATCCTTCTGTGTCTGTCATGTTTTATCATGTTCATGAATATAGCAATGAAGTTTGAGGATCCTTTCTTTAAGCTTGTTGCCCTGGGACTGGCCGTAGCTTATATTTTCCAGGTGTTCCTTACAATAGGGGGAGTCATCAAATTCATACCGCTCACCGGGGTCACACTTCCTTTTGTCAGTTACGGAGGAACGAGCGTTGCGGTTACATGCTGTGTTTTTGCTGTTATTCAGGGACTGTATATCAGTAAGGGAAGAGATAATTACAGATCCCACGCTGTGCCTACAGCTGCGGACTTTGCGACAACAAAACTCAATATCATTGATCTTGACGATCATAACGGTGAAGGATGATGAAACTGTTCAAAAACAGAAGATCGCAAAACGGTGCTGATGCCGTACGCATCGGCAGACATCATATTGATTCGAACCGGCAGATAGGGGTTATCACCTATGTGTTTCTGGCTCTTTTTATCGTTATGCTCGTATATCTGGGATATTATACACAGGTAAAGAGTAAAAC
>JBGUNV010000252.1:0-3175 GCA_045117595.1 Lachnospiraceae bacterium | reverse complement strand
CGGGATTCCGAATTACCGCCTGCCGAAGAACAGACTGGATGAGGATATCAATGCGATACTGTCAACCGGTAATATTGAAGTTCATCTCCAGACGAAGGTTGATGAGAAAAAAGCCGAAGAGATCGTAGACGGATTTGATGCAGTATATATCGCGATAGGCGCCCAGAAGGGCAAGAATGTTAAGATCGAAGGTGCGGATGCCGAAGGTGTTCTGTCGGCTGTTGATTTTCTGAGGGATATCGGAAACGGCATGACACCTGATTTTTCCGGCAAACGTGTTGTTGTCGTAGGCGGTGGAAATGTTGCAATGGATGCGGCACGCTCGGCGATAAGATGCAATGCCGATGAAGTCACCATTATATACAGACGCAGACAGGTTGATATGACGGCTCTTTCGTCGGAGATACAGGGGGCGATAGAAGAAGGCGTGGAACTGCTCACAATGAATGCGCCCCGATTTGTCCGCGTTGAGAATGGTAAAGTTGCAGGCTTTGTCATGCAGCCGCAGCGTACCGGTGAATATCTTCACGGCAGACCAGGAGTAACAAATGCCAATGCACCGGAACGCGAGATCAGATGTGAGATAGTCCTCCTGGCAATCGGACAGGATATCGATTCATCCGCATTTTCCGGATACAGTATCAATACTGCCAGAAAAACATTTGAGACGGAAAACACAACAAGGATCAAGGGCAGTGAAAAGGTATTTGCCGGAGGCGACTGTGTATCGGGACCTTCTACTGTGATAAAAGCGATCGGAACCGGAAAGATAGCAGCATTAAATATAGATGAATTTCTGGGTTATCATCATAAATATCTGGAGGAGATAAATATCCCCGAGCCCCGTGAGAACGACAGAAAACACTATGGAAGAGTTCATCTGACAGACATTTCCGCCAGAGCCAGGAAGAAGAATTTTGACCCTGTTGAAAACGGCATGTCATATGAAGAAGCAATGCAGGAATGCGGTAAATGTCTCCGCTGTGATCATTTCGGGTGCGGAACAGTGATAGGGGGCAGAGTCTGATGTTGAAGATAATCATTGACGGAACTGAAGCCGAAGTAAATGAAGACCTTACCATCCTTGAAGCGGCAGCCGAATGCGGTATCAGGATACCTACGCTTTGTTATCTGAAGGATGTGAATGAGATAGGTGCCTGCAAGATATGTGTTGTTGAAGTTGAGGGTCGTGATAATCTTGTCACCAGCTGCAATACGCGTGTTAAGGACGGAATGGTCATATATACCGATTCCAAGAGGGTTAAAGATGCCCGGATGGAAGTTATAAACCTGATACTTGCGCATCATGATGCAAGATGTATAGTCTGCGGCAAATCCGGTGACTGCAGGCTGCAGGATCTTGCAAGAGAATACGGTATAGAAATGTCCAAGTACGAAAAAACCGTTCACAAAGCGGTCGTAAAGAAGGACAACCCTTTCCTTACCTATTATCCCGAACTGTGCATCAACTGTCAGAGATGCGTCAGCACCTGTCATAAGATCACAGGGAACAAAACATTAAAGAACGGCAAACTCGGAACCGTGACTCTTATAGATGCTCCTTTTGGTCCCGACTGGAAAGAGACCGAATGTGAAAGCTGCGGTAACTGCGCCGAGGTCTGTCCGACAGGTGCACTTATTGCCAAAAGCAGAAGTAATTATCAGCTCGGGCGTATCAGAAAAGTTCTGACCACCTGTCCTCACTGTGCAACGGGCTGCCAGTATTATCTGGTAGTAAATGACGGCAGGATAGTTGATGTGGAACCCGCTGACGGACCATCAAATAAAGGCCTTCTGTGTGTAAAGGGAAGATTCGGTTCGTATAATTTTGTACATTCTCCGGAAAGGCTTAAGTTTCCGCTTGTAAAAAACAGGGAGACCGGGAATTTTGAACAGGTTTCATGGGATGAGGCAATGAAGCTTATCTCATCGAAGTTTCTCGAGATCAGGAAAAAGTACGGACCTGATGCTCTGGCCGGATTCGCATGCTCGCGATCTCCCAATGAAGACTGTTATATGTTCCAGAAAATGGTACGATGTGCTTTCGGTACCAATAATGTCGATAACTGTGCCAGAGTCTGTCATTCAGCGACTGTTGCGGGACTTGCTATGACTCTCGGTTCAGGAGCCATGACAAACCCCATTGGTGATATAACAAAGGATGTCGACTGTATAATGCTTGTCGGTTCCAATCCCGAAGAGGCCCACCCGGTGATCGGTATGCAGATAAGACAGGCTGTAGATGCAGGGACCAGACTCATCGTTGTTGATCCGCGCGATATAGGACTGTCCCGGAAAGCTGATGTACATATCAAGCTGAAACCCGGTACAAACGTTGCGTTTGCCAACGGTATGATGAATGTGATCATAAACGAAGGTCTTGCGGACGAGGAATTTATATCGACGAGAGCCGAGGGATATGAGGAATTAAGCAGCATAGTTCGGGATTATACTCCCGAGAAGGTCGGTGAGATATGTCATATAGATCCGGATCTTCTCCGGGAAGCAGCACTCATGTATGCCAAGGCAGATAAAGCTCCGATAATATACTGTCTGGGTGTTACCGAACATTCCACCGGTACCGAAGGAGTAATGTCCATGTCGAACATGGCCATGCTTGTCGGAAAACTCGGCAGGAGCGGCTGCGGAGTCAATCCCTTAAGAGGCCAGAACAATGTTCAGGGTGCATGTGACATGGGGGCTCTGCCGACCGATTTTCCCGGATATCAGAAGGTTACGAATCCGGATGTCATATCGAAATTTGAGAATGCATGGGGTGTTTCGTTAAACAAAAAACCCGGAACGTTTGCAACAGAGGTGTTTGGCAAAGCGATAAAAAAAGAGATCAGAGGACTGTTCATATTCGGTGAGGATCCGATCGTTACGGATGCCGATCAGCACCATATCAAAAAGGCACTTGAAAGTCTTGATTTTCTGGTCTTATCGGATCTGTTCATGACTGAGACGGCGCAGTATGCTGATGTTATTCTGCCCGGAACATCATATGCGGAAAAGGAAGGAACTTTTACCAATACGGAACGCAGGGTTCAGCGTGTCAGAAAAGCAGTCGAACCGGTTGGTGAGATGAGACTCGATACGGATATCTTCATTGATCTTATGAACCGTATGGGTTATAAACAACCTCAAATGACAGCAGAGGAGATAATGGAAGAGA
>JBGUNV010000251.1:0-4357 GCA_045117595.1 Lachnospiraceae bacterium | reverse complement strand
TTTTTTGTAAATTTTTTAAAAAATATGCAACCAAAAATGCACAAATAACCCCGTCCCCCAGGTCCACCCGGCTGCTGTGACGGTTTTGTGACAGAGGCCATGATACCATGTGAACATGTTAACAACAACAGCACCCGCACGGAGGTATGAAAAATGGAAAAAAACATGATAAACAACGAAGAGGAACTTAAGAAGGTTAACGGTGGCAGAGGAATGATGGAACCCAAGCTTATGTCGGACCCCAAGCTTATGTCAGACCCCAAGCTTATGTCGGAACCCAAGCTTATGTCAGACCCCAAGCTCATGACGCAGGATGACCTGCAGAATGCAGCAGAGAATATACTCAAGACGGCAGAATCAAATCCCGCAGCTGATGCATTAAACATATTAAACGGAAACTGATATCAGATCCGTGATCAGACAGACTCTTTATAAACTCCGGTCAATATGTTAGAATATTATGGTTGTGCATATTGACCGGGTTTTTTATGCAGGTCGGCAGACCTGCTATTTTTATTAAGGAGATAAGCCGGCCGTAAAACAGATGATGACTGAGCTGCTTGAGAAACTGAAGACAACGACCGAACTCGACCGGGACGAATACCTGCTGCTTATCCGAAATCGCAGGCAGGTCCATGATCATGCGGCAAAGCTTGCCGGGGAAGCGCGCAACGCCATCTACGGGAACAGGATCTACATCCGTGGCCTTATAGAATTTACGAATTACTGTAAAAATAACTGCTACTACTGCGGGATCCGCTCCGGGAACGAAAAAGCGGACAGATACCGGCTGACTCCGGAGGAGATCGTAAGCTGCGCGGACAGCGGATATGAACTCGGATTTCGTACCTTTGTACTCCAGGGCGGAGAGGATGGCTATTACAGCGATGAGGTCCTCACTGCAGTTATAGAAAAGATAAAACAGCGGCACAGTGACTGCGCTATCACGCTCTCTGTCGGCGAGCGGTCATATGAGAGTTACCGCAGGCTGAAGGAGGCCGGCGCCGACCGTTATCTGCTGCGGCATGAGACCGTAAACAGGCAGCACTACGGACAGTTACATCCCGTGCAGATGAGCTGGGAAAACAGGATGCAGTGCCTGCGCGATCTTAAGGAGCTGGGCTTCCAGACCGGCGCGGGATTTATGGTGGGCTCTCCCGGACAGACGGAAGAGGATCTGGCGGATGAGCTGCTGTTTTTGAAGGAATTAAAACCGGAGATGGTGGGGATCGGCCCCTTTATCCCACATCGGGACACTCCGTTTTGCGACAGTCCTCCGGGAAGTGCGGAAATGACACTGTTCATGCTATCCCTGATACGTTTAACGCTCCCGGATGTGCTGCTTCCGGCGACGACAGCGCTCGGGACGGTCGATCCGATGGGGCGCGAAAAGGGGATAATGAGCGGAGCCAATGTACTGATGCCGAACCTGTCGCCCGTAAACGTCAGGGAAAAATATCTGCTGTATGACAACAAGATCTGCACCGGTGAAGAAGCCGCGCAGTGTATCGAATGCCTGAAGATGCGCATCCGCAAAACCGGATGTGAGATAGTGACCGACCGCGGCGACCACATAGCCCGCGATTTAAATCTTGGAAGGAGATAGATGACATATGAAGTATGATGTCAGATCGATGAAGGCCGGGGAATTCATCAATGATGCTGAGATCAGGGATACCGTAAAGTATGCGGCAGACCATAAGGATGATCTCGCGCTGGTAGATGAGATCCTTGAAAAGGCAAAAAAGCGTAAAGGCCTCAGTCACCGCGAAGCAAGCGTACTGCTCGCGTGTGAGGACGAAGGAAAGGTAAAGGAGATCTATGATCTTGCGGAGCAGATCAAGAAGGACTTCTACGGAAACAGGATCGTGCTGTTTGCGCCGCTCTACCTGTCCAACTACTGCGTCAACGGCTGTCTGTACTGCCCGTATCATCTGAAGAACAAACACATCCCGAGAAAAAAACTGACGCAGGAAGAGGTCGCGCGGGAAGTCATCGCTCTGCAGGATATGGGGCACAAGAGACTTGCAATCGAATCCGGCGAGGATGCGGTCAACAATCCGATAGAATACATTCTCGAGTGCATAGAAACGATATATTCGATAAAGCACAAAAACGGCGCGATACGAAGAGTCAACGTCAACATTGCTGCGACCACGGTTGAAAATTACAGGAAGCTCAAGGACGCGGGGATCGGAACATACATCCTGTTCCAGGAGACATACAACAAGGAGCAGTATGAGATACTTCATCCCACCGGTCCGAAACACGATTATGACTATCATACGGAAGCCATGGACCGCGCCATGGAAGGCGGCATAGATGATGTCGGGATCGGAGTGCTGTTCGGACTGGACAACTATGCGTATGAATTTGCGGGACTTTTAATGCATGCGGAACATCTCGAAGCCGTCCACGGTGTCGGACCGCATACGATAAGCGTGCCCAGGGTGAAGCCCGCGGATGACATCGATCCCGGTGATTTTGACAATTCACTCAGCGATGATATGTTCTGCAAGATCGCGGCATGCATCAGGATCGCCGTGCCTTATACGGGAATGATCATCTCCACACGTGAGACTCCCGAGGTCAGAGAAAAGATCATCCGTCTCGGCGTCAGCCAGATAAGCGGAGGCTCAAGGACTTCCGTCGGCGGTTACGCTGAAGCGGAGAGGCCTCACGATACCGAGCAGTTTGACGTAAGCGACAACAGAACGCTTGACGAAGTCGTGAACTGGCTGATGAGGGCAGGCTATATCCCTTCATTCTGTACGGCCTGCTACCGTGAGGGCAGGACCGGTGACCGTTTCATGGAACTGTGCAAATCCGGGCAGATCCAGAACTGCTGTCATCCGAATGCACTGATGACGCTGAAGGAATTCCTGATCGACTATGCATCGGAAGATACAAGGAAGATCGGCGATGAAGTGATAAAACGTGAGATCGAAACGATCCCGAAGGAGAATGTCCGCAACACGGTAAAGGAGCGCCTTGACGGGATCGCAGACGGAGAAAGGGATTTTTATTTTTAATGAGTCTTAATGATACGCCTATGGCACAGAGGATACATATAGGGTTTTTCGGCCTCAGAAACGCAGGGAAGAGCAGTCTGGTAAACAGCATCACTAATCAGCCGGTCTCCCTGGTCAGTGATGTAAAGGGAACGACGACTGATCCAGTCCGGAAGAGCATGGAGCTCCTTCCGTTAGGTCCGGTCACCCTGATCGATACACCGGGCTATGACGATGAAGGAGAGCTTGGGAAGCTTAGGATCGGACGGACTAAGGAGGTGCTCGCGACCTGCGACATCGCCGTGCTTGTTACCGAGAACAGCAAGCCTGCCCCGCTTGAAACAGAACTTCTTGAACTGATAAGGGCCAGACAGATCCCTTATGTCATAGCAAAGAACAAAACTGATCTTGACGATCCAGGCCAAACGACCGCCGAAAATTCCCGAAATAGCCGGAACGACCAAAACGCCCGGAACGACCAAAACGCCCGGAATGACCAAAACGCCCGGAACGACCAAAACGCCCGGAACGACCAAAATGCCCCAGATACCACAACCCCCGCGCCGACAATGATAAACGTTTCGGCCACAACCGGTGAAGGCGTGGAGGAACTGAAAGGCGCTATCGCACAGGCTGCAGCGGGCCGCGAAAAGGAGATCCGCCTTGTAGCGGACATCATACATGAGGGTGATGTTGTCATCCTTGTCATCCCGATCGATACCGCCGCGCCGAAGGGCAGGCTGATATTGCCGCAACAGCAGGCGATAAGGGATATACTTGATGCGAAGGCCGTCAGCATGGTCACTTCGGTTGAGGACCTGCCGGAAACCCTGTCGCGCCTTAACGAGCCTCCCGCACTTGTTATCACGGATTCACAGGCATTTGCAAGGGTCATGAAAATTGTCCCCGACAGCATAGCGTTGACATCATTTTCGATCCTTATGGCGCGCTACAAGGGATTCCTGCGGGAAGCCGTGGCAGGTGCCGGGCAGATCGACAGGTTGCCTGATCACGCGAAGATACTGATCGCGGAAGGCTGCACGCATCACAGACAGTGTGAGGATATAGGTACCGTGAAGCTTCCGGCCTGGCTGAAGAAATATTCCGGAAAAGATTTTGATCTGACATTCACATCGGGGCACGGTTATCCCGATGATCTGACGGATTATGACCTTGTCATCCACTGTGGAGCCTGCATGCTCAATGATAATGAAGTTGCAAACCGCATGAAGGCGGCAATTGCGGCAGGTGTTCCGTTCACGAATTACGGAACCGCGATCGCACATATGAACGGGATCCTCGCAAGGAGCATAGCGCCGGTCCCTATTGATTAAATGCGGTTTTAT
>JBGUNV010000250.1:0-8985 GCA_045117595.1 Lachnospiraceae bacterium | reverse complement strand
CCTCGTACTCTCCTTCATGGAAGAATACCCAGATAGTCAGATACATCGCTGTCGAGGATCCCGCTCTCAAGGCGAAGATCGCCAGGGAATGCACGACAGGTTTCACATATAATGCAGGCACGATGGAATCGGCTCCGATGCTCATTGCCGTTACCGTGATCAAGGGCAGATGCGGTTTTGAGAAGGACGGTTCATATACAACATCACGTAAGGACACATGGCAGATGTTTGATGCGGGTATCGCATCACAGACTTTCTGTCTGGCGGCTCACGAGTACGGACTCGGAACCGTGATAATGGGAATATTTGATGATACGCTCTCCGATGTTCTTGAGATTCCCGAGGACAGGGAGCTCGTCAATATCATCTGTATCGGACATCCCGCTGAATCGCCCGAAATGCCCAGGAGGAAAACCGTTTCGGATCTGCTTACTTACAAATGATCATTTAGAGTTCCCCAAACAGGGAACTCTTTTTTTGCCGGAAGGAGGATATTATGCGTCACTTAATGAGCCCCATGGATCTGACCGTGGAAGAACTGGACAAACTGATGGATCTGGCTGAGGATATCATGAAGGATCCTGCAAAGTACGCACACAAATGCGACGGAAGGATCCTGGCGACATGTTTCTACGAGCCCTCGACGAGGACAAGGCTGTCGTTTGAGTCTGCGATGCTTCGTCTCGGCGGGCAGGTGCTCGGATTTGCGACCGCCGATTCTTCGTCCGCCGCAAAGGGCGAGAGTGTTTCGGATACCATCAGGATAATATCCAGCTATGCCGATATATGCGCGATGAGGCACCCGAAGGAAGGTGCTCCGATGGTCGCGGCATCAAAATCGTGGATACCCGTTATCAATGCCGGAGACGGCGGACACCAGCACCCCACTCAGACGCTCACGGATCTGATGACGATACGCTCGTTAAAAGGCAGTCTGTCAAACATGACGATAGGCCTTTGCGGTGATCTGAAGTTCGGACGTACGGTCCACTCCCTCATCAACGCGTTATGCCGTTATGAGAACGTCTCATTCATCTTCATATCACCTCCGGAACTGAGAATCCCCGATTATATCAGAGATGACGTCCTTGTGAAGAACAACATCCCCTTCAGGGAAGTGATAAAGCTCGATGACGTTATGCCCGATCTTGATATCCTGTACATGACAAGAGTTCAGCGTGAGAGATTCTTCAACGAGGAAGATTACGTAAGACTCAAGGATTTCTACATACTAAACAAGGAAAAGATGGCCCTTGCCAAAAAGGAAATGATGGTACTTCATCCTCTTCCGAGGGTCAATGAGATATCTGTCGAAGTCGATGAGGACGAACGTGCCATGTACTTTAAACAGGTACGGTACGGTATGTTCATCAGGATGGCACTTATCCTGACATTGCTGGAACTTGTCTGATAATACGCCCGGATAACAAAGGAGAAGAAAAATGTTAAACGTAGGAAAGATCGAAGAAGGATTTGTGCTTGACCATATGAACGCCGGCGAAAGCCTGCAGATATACCATGATCTGAAGCTTGATGAACTCGACTGTACCGTTGCGATGATAATGAACGCGCGCAGTCAGAAAATGGGTAAGAAGGATATTCTGAAGGTTGAATGCAGCATCGATATGCTCGACCTCGACGTCCTCGGTTTTATCGACCACAAGATAACGGTCAATGTCATCAAGGACGGCGAGATCGTGGAAAAGAAACGTCTCCATCTGCCCAGGGAGATCAAAAACGTCATAAAATGCAAGAACCCCAGATGTATCACAAGCATCGAGCAGGAACTCGATCACATATTCGTACTTACCGACAAGGCGACCGAGACATACAGATGCAAATACTGCGAAGAGACTTATTCACGCATCTGACCACACGGGAATCACGTTATTCCCAGTCGGTCACATGTGTCTGCTCGGGTACTCCTCCGGGCATGTTACCGAAATCCTTGAGTCGTTTTTCAAATGACTTGCCCTTATAATAATCATATCCTTCCTTGGGATACATCGGATTGTCGCCCTTCTCCCACGGCACATCAAGGTGTCGAAGCGCAGCCTCTGCCCGGATGGTATCACCGTTATCGGCGGTAATATCGAGCAGCATATGCATCAGTCCGTTTTCCTCGTCAACATACTGTGTGTCAAACGTACCTCCGATAAGCTTACCGGATATATACATACCGTCAAAGTCCGGATCAAGTTCAGCCTCGACGTCTTTGAAATTCAGCTCGGGATCGTCATCCTTTGCCTCGGCAAAATATGCTGTAACATTACCGTCCTCATCAAGCGCTATTCTCGCAAGGATATCACACTTGGAAGGATCACGGTCGGAAAATGTATCTCCATTGGCATTGGAAAACATTATGATACCGTGCCAGTCACCCTCATATCTTGCCATGAGATCCTCCGGTATCTCAACATCTGCCGAACCCGTATCAGAAGATGCGGCATCTGACAAACCACCCCCGGCACTTCCGCCCTCACGTTCGAATGCGAGGACCATTCCGCCGTCAACAAGGACCAGGAATTCATTTGCAAGTGAATACCTGTATTCATCACGCTCACCGTCCTGGTTTTCGGGAACGATTATCTGTCCCTCGCCCCACTGCATATCCATAAGGTCCCCGACCAGATATATCTGACCCGTTCCACCGGCATCCATCTGTATCCATGATTCAATACCCTTCTTTTCAAGGTCTTCCTTCATGTATGTCTGCCCGTCCTCGGTAACGGTGACAAGATTCCATTTACCGACCTCTGGATTGGGATCTCCGAGAAGAGACTCAAATGTACCCTCTTCCGATCCGGCAGATGAGCCACCGGCAGAATCGGTCTTCGAAGACTTGAACGCATCAGCCTTGGATCCACCCTGGGCAGAGGTCGCAGTACCCGCGCCTGACGCAGCGGCAGCCTTCATGGCCTCCTCACACTCAAGCGTTAAGACAACACCCGAATCCATGACATTGGTAAGTGTCATTACTCCGTCCTTCAGTGTCCCGTCAAGAACTGCCCCGCCGCCTTCGGCATGGAATGTGTCACCTTCAAGAGTCCACTTGATCCCGGCGTCATCATCTCCTATCTGGGCTGTTCCCTTTCCCTTGGCCTTGAGTTCGATCTCAAAACCTCCATCGAAAACTTCATCAACACTCAAGGTAAAACCGCTCATCTCTGCCGTCCTGGCAACATAGACTCCGAGATTGGGGTCATTGCTCTCCTCGCTGCCATCGGAGCATCCCGCAAGCATCGTACCAAGCATCATGAGCACACACAAAACTGATAAAACCGACTTCTTCACTACAATTATCCTCCCGTTAGTTTATGCCTAGCCACGTGTCTGGCCGTTTCCGTATATCTTATATTTATATGATGTAAGTTCCTTAAGCCCCATAGGACCTCTTGCATGTAACTTCTGAGTACTGATCCCGATCTCCGCCCCGAAACCGAACTCAAAACCGTCCGTAAACCTTGTGCTCGCATTAACATATACGCATGCGCTGTCCACACCGTTCATGAACTTCTCGGCATTTTGGGCATTATTCGTTATTATGGCCTCCGAATGATGCGTGGTATATCTGTTGACATGCGCTATCGCCTCATCGACCGACGAGACTATGGCAAGCGATATGACAGGCCCGAGAAACTCCGTACCGTAGTCCTCATCACTTGCATGCTCCATATCAACGGCAGATCCGGGAGCAAGTAAAAATGCCTTTTCTCCGGCCCTTATCTCTATATCCTTTGCCTTAAGGCTGCTGCAGATACGTGGGATAGCAACCGCTGCCACGGCTTCATGTACCAGCAGCGACTCACATGCATTGCACACGCCCATTCTCTGAGTCTTTGCATTAAATATTATGTTAACCGCCATATCAAGATCTGCACTTTCATCAACAAAAATATGGCAGTTCCCGGTTCCCGTTTCTATAACCGGAACCGTGGCATTTTCCACGACATTCCTTATAAGTCCCGCTCCTCCGCGCGGTATGAGCAGATCGATATATTCGGAAAGTTTCATCATACGGGTTGCTGTCTCTCTGGATGTATCGGTCACGAGAGCTATCGCATTTGGAGTTATGTTAACCTTTTCGAGCGCATTCCTTATGACTTCCACTATCGCCGTATTTGAACATATGGCATCGCTCCCTCCCCGCAGAATGACCGCGTTTCCGGTCTTAAAACACAGCGAGAACGCATCCGATGTAACGTTCGGTCGGGACTCGTATATTATCCCGATAACACCCATCGGAACTCTGACTTTTTGTATCCTAAGTTCATTTGGACGAACAGTCTCGTCAAGCACTTCACCTATCGGATCGGGAAGTTCGCTCACCTGGCGTACGGAAAGCGCCATCGCCTCTATACGTGCCTTATCAAGCATCAGCCTGTCGAGCATAGCCGGTGAGGTCCCGTTCTGCTCGGCTTTTGCAAGATCCTCTTTATTGGCAGCGATAATCCTGTCAGCATTATCAACAAGTGCGTCAGCAACTACAAGAAGAGCCCTGTTCTTGTCAGCGGTATTAACCGACTGCAGAACAAATGCAGCCTCCCTTGCCAGCTTTCCTGTTTTTATGATATCAAATTCCATAAAAGCTATTCCTTCCTGTGGATCAGTTCTTTGGGCAGATATTTAAGGAGCATGTCGGTTATGCTCTTTTCGGTTATCGGTTTGGATATAAAATCGGTAAATCCGTGCTCGAGATAATACTCCCTGGCATCACTCATGGCATTGGCCGTCAGCATTATCACAGGTGTATCCTTACATTTATGATCCATCAGTTTCATCTTTTTGAATGTCTCAACACCGTCCATACCGGGCATCCTGTGATCGAGGAATATCACGTCAAAATGCTCCTGCGTAACGTACTCGAGACACTCTTCCCCGCTTATACCTGTCGTTATCTGAACATGTGTATCACGAAGGAGCGCCTTGGCAACGATGAGATTGGTCCTGGCATCATCAATGATCAGAACCTTCGCATCCGGCGCCTCAAAATCTGCAGCATCACGTTTCCTGATAACACCTCTCCGGCTGAGTTCGCCTATGGTCTCTCCGGACAGGCTTCTGACAAACTGCGGGATTATAACGGTAAAAGCCGAACCTTTGCCGTATTCACTGTATACCTTGATCTCGCCGCCCATCAGATCCACGAGACTTTTCGTTATGTTCATCCCGAGCCCCGTGCCCTCGACCGAACGGTTCAGCCGCTCATCGAGTCTGACAAACATCTCGAAAATGCGGTCCATATCCTCCTTCTTGATACCGATACCGGTATCCTCCACGGAAAATATCAGGTTTCCTTTTTCACCGGACATTCTCTCGAATTTGGCACGAAGCGTAACACTTCCCTCGCGCGTATACTTAAAAGCATTGGAAAGTATATTGGTGGCCACCTGGCGTATCCTTACGGGATCCCCGTACAGAAGGAGCGGGATATCGCCCGCAATATCTGTCCTGAATTCAACGGCGTTCTCCTCGCTCTTATGCTCGAACACCATTATTATATCCCTGAAGAACTCATCCACTCTGTACTGGCTGTTCGCAAGTGTTACCTTACCCGATTCTATCTTGGAAAAATCAAGTATTCCGTTTATGAGATCGAGCAGCTGGTCAGAGGCGTTCTGAATGTTTGACGCGTACTCCATCAGCCTGGGATCGTCATAATCACGTAATATGACCTCGCTCATACCCTGAACGACATTGATCGGAGTCCTGATCTCATGGGATACATTCGCAAGAAACGACGACTTGGCCTGATTGGCCGAATCGGCTGCGACCTTCAGTTCATTCAGTTTGCTCATCTGGTTTCTGGCATCCGTTATATCGAAAAATATCATCGAATAGCCGATAAAATTGGATTCTATACCGCTTCTGGCATAAAGCTCGTTGATATGTACATTGTAAAATCTGCCCTCTATCTCAACCTCATTGTTATCGGGATTATCAAACAGATCATAAAACTCCTTGCTTCCAACAAGTTCCCCGTAAGCTGTCCTTCCCAGCTCCGGGAAAAGGTTGATGGCGGCCCTGTTCGCCTCCTGGAAACCCTTTCTGTAATCAAGGACCACTATGGCATCATCAAGTTCCATGAGGATGTTCTCATGCGCAGTCTCAACAACATCAAACACACGTCTGAAAATAAGATTGGCACAGAAGATCATCAACCCGACAGCTGCACCGATAGGCGCGGGATCATATCCGTCAAGTATGTTACACACTCCCCCTATATAAAAGAAAAGAGGCACGAGGTTACTGATCACCAGTAGCCTGTAGTTCCTCTTCATGTTCGGATCACTCGTTCGCAGTGCAAAGACCGACGCGATAACAAGACCCGCTATAAGGGATGCATAAACCATTATACTGAATATGACATAGAGAAATCCCTTGTGAAGGACGACGTGTGGAAATACTCCGGAATAGACGAAGGAAACTTCCGTATAATAAAACGGAATGTATTCATAACACCATACACACGCAAGAACTAAAGCGTCGATGATAAGAAGTGTATATTTGAGCCAGGGAATAAATCTGACCCTGCAATACCGGAACACGAACAGCATAAATAACGTGGACACAAATGCGGTCCCGATGTACTCGAGCCGGATTGCGATCATAACCTCGTCGAGATTGCTGCTCATCATCTCCAGCAGATAACCCGCATTCTGGATAAAAGCGCATAAACAGCCGACAAGGATCAGCTTAGTGACCTCTGACCCTTTCTGGAGCAGCAGTACCGCTACACATACGAAGCAAAATACCACAGCGATTATCTGTATCGTGACGAGAGCTGTATACATACACTAATCCCAAACTGCTTCAAAATAAAAAACAATATCACTTCGCGATCGTGACATATGCTGACAATAAGCCGGGTTCTGTACGGGATATCCCGCGACAATCATCTATCTAGGATCGCCGTTACCGACGACCTCAAGCGACCTACCCGAAACACGGCGGGCAACCGTATAGTTTCTTCTTGGTCTTGCTTCGGATGGGGTTTACACTGCCCCGCGTGTTACCACCCGGGCGGTAGTCTCTTACACTGCCATTTCACCCTTACCTCATATGAGGCGGTATATTTTCTGTTGCACTTTCCTTAGAGTTGCCTCCACCGGACGTTATCCGGCATCCTGCCCTGCGAAGCCCGGACTTTCCTCTGTATTTCAAGCGATTGTCTTGTCAGCATATGTCACGATCTCGAAGAGATCGTGACATATGACATCTATACATTAAATATCGAGCCCCCTACAAACTCCCTTATGAGTGAATTGTTCGGCAGCCCCTCGCTGGTCATCCCCAGGAAATAATCCAGGAATTTCAGCAGTCTCTTGGCCTCATAGTACTGAGGATCCTCCTTGCTGATACCGAACAGCAGCGGCTCAGCATACAGTTTCATGACCGAGAGTTCATAGATCAGTGCCGAATTGAATACCGCATCGGCGCTTTCCTGATACGGGAAGATGTATTTTTCCTCACCGCGTCTGACGCTTCTCCACATGTTGAGTGTTCCCGATGCGCTCGTTCCCCTTGTCCTGTTATCCCTGATCATCCTGCGCAGAAGCCTTACATCCGTTGTGGCTATCCTGTTGTGTTCATCAACGTTTAAGGCCGTAAGAGCCGAAATGTAGATCTTGTATTTGCTCTCTGCGGGAAGCGCATACGACATCTTCTCATTAAGTCCGTGAATACCCTCGATGACCAGGATGTCATTTTCATTGAGTCTCTTGTAATCGCCCTTGAACTCACGCTGCCCTGTCTTGAAGTTGAACGAAGGCAGTTCTACGGTCTCACCGGACAGGAGTGCGAGCATATCGGAATTGAAACGCTCAACGTCTATGGCCTCAAGGCATTCGAAATCATATTCGCCGTTCTCATCCTTCGGCGTGTCTTCCCTGTTCTTAAAATAATTGTCAAGTGCTATCGGATGCGGGCGAAGTCCCAGCGCACGAAGCTGTATCGACAGTCTGTATGAAAACGATGTCTTGCCCGAGGATGAGGGCCCGGCTATCATGATGAACTTTCTGCCGCCCTTGCTGACTATATCCTTGGCTATCTCGGCTATCTTGCTCTCCATATAGGCTTCCTGGAGCAGAACGGCATCCTGTACGCCCTCGTTACATATCATCTCATTAAGATCACCGACATCTTCTATGCCGATACTTGCTCCCCAGTTACTCGTCTCCTGGAGCGCCTTCTGAAGCTTGGGAGAATATGTCCTCTCGGGAACGATGTTCGGGCTGTGTCTTGCGGGAAGCTGCAGGATGATCCCTTCATCATACGGAAACAGATCATAATGCGTAATATAACCTGTCGAGGGCACCATATACCCGTAGTAATAATCCTTGTAATCACCGATGGAATAAACGTTAACCTTCGATGCCCTTCTGTATTTGAAAAGCTTGACCTTATCCTCCATACCGGTCTCGGCAAATATCCTGCGGGCCTCCTCGACAGAATATGAGGTCTTCCAGATGGGTATGTTCTGTGAGATCAGTTCGTCCATCCTTGCATGAACGCTTCTGACAAACTGCTCGGTAGGTTCCACGCCGACAAGCTTGCACAGAAGACCGCGTCCAACCGTATACTGTACGAACAGATGGTTCCTGTTCTCGACTCCGATCACATCATATACGGCCTTGACAAGCAGGAATGTAGCGCTTCTCCTGTACGTCTCCATCCCTATCTTCTCGGAAACTGTTATAAACTCTATGGTACAGTCTGATGACAGTATCTTGTGAAGTTCCCTCAGCCTTCCGTCCACCGACACAAGAACGATCTTCGCCTCGAAATCCTTCTGGAAATCCCTGGCGATCTTCTCGTAGGTCGTGCCGACTTCATACTCATACTCCTTGTTACTGACAGTTACGGTTACGCTTCTCATACAACCCTCCAATTATAAATTATTGATCAGGCACCTATGACAATATCCTGGTGTCCTCAAACAGTCCCGGCTCGGATACGAGGTGCAGTGCATCCGCATTCAAAGCC
>JBGUNV010000249.1:0-11609 GCA_045117595.1 Lachnospiraceae bacterium | reverse complement strand
AAGCTATCGCGAGCAAGGAAGAATATGCCGCCAGGCAGAAGACATTCTTCGATAAGCGTGATGCCATCTCCAAGAAACTGTCCGATCTCGACAAGGAACTGTACCGTCTGAATGCCGCCAGGGAGAAGACGGAGACAGAGCAGGAGAACAGGATCAATTACATGTGGAACGAGTATGAGATCACCCTGTCCCATGCTGCCGAGCTTCGTGATGAGTCATTGAGTGATCCGGGCAGTATGCGCAGGAGGATCGGTACCCTTCGTGATGAGATCAGAAAACTCGGCGATGTCAATGTAAATGCCATCGAGGATTACAGAGTCCTGATGGAAAGATATACCTTCACAAAGACTCAGCATGATGATCTGGTCGCAGCCGAGCAGGATCTTCTCGGGATCATTGATGAACTTGATAAACTCATGACGACCCAGTTTGAAGAGAATTTCAAACTGATCGCGGCTGAATTCGATAAAGTGTTCAAGGAACTGTTTGCAGGCGGTAAGGGTACGCTTGAGATCAATCAGGAAGAGGATATCCTGGAGGCCGGGATAAATATCAATGCACAGCCGCCGGGCAAGAAGCTGCAGAACATGCTGATGCTCTCGGGAGGAGAAAAGGCACTTGCTGCGATCGCACTTCTGTTTGCAATACAGAATCTGAAGCCTTCACCGTTCTGTCTCCTTGATGAGATAGAAGCCGCACTTGATGAATCAAATGTCGGCAGATTTGCCGGATATCTCAATAAGCTGACAGAGCATACGCAGTTCATAGTGATAACACACAGAAGAGGAACAATGGAAAAGGCTGACAGGCTGTATGGTATAACCATGCAGGAAAAGGGTGTTTCCGCCCTTGTGTCGGTCAATCTGATAGATAAGGATCTGGATGATTAATCATGTCATTATTTGATAAGCTTTTTTCGGGGCTGTCCAAATCGAGACAGCAGATAGACGATAACCTGTCGGAAGTATTTGACCGGGACAGGATTGATGAGGATCTGTATGATGATCTCGAGGAACTTCTGATCCTTTCGGATATCGGGGTTGTTGCAACGCAGAACATTATAGACGGACTTAAGCGTGACGAGTATTACGAGCATATAAAAAAGCCCAGACAGCTCGGTATGCATATGGTGGATAAGGTAAGGGAAGCCATGTCGGTCTGTGAGTCGGATTACGATTTTGAGAACCGCAAGTCGGTTGTTCTCGTAGTCGGTGTGAACGGAGTCGGTAAGACCACGACTATAGGAAAGCTTGCCGCCAGATACAGACATGAAGGTAAAAAGATCATGATCGCCGCTGCCGACACATTCAGGGCTGCAGCACTTGAGCAGCTGACCGTCTGGGCCGAAAGAGCGGATGCATATTTGATCACCGGCAAGGAGGGGCAGGATCCCTCATCTGTCGTATATGATGCAGTCAATTCAGCCAGATCGAGAGATACGGATATCCTTTTCATAGATACCGCAGGAAGACTCAATAACAAGAAGAACCTGATGGCCGAACTTGAGAAGATGAACAGGATCATTGAACGGGAATACCCTGAGGCGTACAAGGAGACACTGATAGTCCTGGACGGAACAACCGGACAGAATGCCGTCAATCAGGCCCGGGAATTCAAGGAAGTAACAGATGTTTCGGGAATTGTGATCACCAAACTTGACGGAAGTGCCAAGGGCGGTATTGCCATAGCTATCCAGTCCGAGCTGTCGATACCGGTCAAGTTCATCGGTGTCGGGGAAGGGATAGACGACCTTCAGAAATTTGATCCCGATTCGTATGTAAAGGCACTGTTCTACAGAGAAGGAGATATGGAAAATGCCGGCGAAACAGAAGAATGACAGCGATATGCTGACGCTTGACAGATTTGAAGAAGCAAGTGAGATAGTCAAGGAAGTCACCAAAGAGACCAAACTCGTATACAGTTCGTATTTGAGCGAGAAGACCGGCAACAAGGTATATCTCAAGCCGGAGAATATGCAGATGACGGGTGCTTATAAGCTCCGCGGGGCATATTACAAGGTCAGTACCATGTCTGATAAGGACAGAAGCCGCGGGATCATTACGGCATCTGCCGGTAATCATGCCCAGGGCGTTGCATATGCGGCAAAAGCATTCGGCCTCAAGGCTGTTATCGTTATGCCGACAACAACACCGCTTATCAAGGTAAACCGCACCAAGAATCTCGGAGCCGAGGTCATACTTTACGGAGATGTATATGACGAGGCATGTGAAAAGGCGCTGGAACTGGCCGACATAGAGGGATATACATTCATCCATCCGTTTGATGACAAGGCGGTTGCCACGGGACAGGGAACGATCGCCATGGAGATATTCCAGGATCTTCCCGTTGTCGATTATATACTTGTCCCTATCGGAGGAGGCGGACTTGCGGCAGGTGTTTCAACTTTTGCAAAGCTTCTCAATCCCAAGATAAAGGTGATCGGGGTCGAGCCTGAAGGTGCCGCATGCATGAAGGCGTCAATAGAGGCAGGGAAGGTAACGGGACTTGACAGCGTATCTACCATAGCGGATGGTACCGCGGTCAAGACGCCGGGATCAGTCATTTTTCCGTATGTCCAGAAAAACATAGACAGGATCATAACGGTAAAGGATGAGGAACTGATCGTAGCGTTTCTCGACATGGTCGAAAACCATAAGATGATTGTTGAGAATTCCGGACTTCTGACAGTAGCCGCACTTGATCATCTGAATGTAAAGAACAAACGTATAGTATCGATCCTTTCCGGCGGAAATATGGACGTTATCACGATGTCGTCCGTTGTATCCCAGGGACTGATAATGAGAGACAGGATATTCACGGTATCGGTACTGCTACCTGATAAGCCGGGAGAACTGTCGCGTGTGGCTGGAGTTATTGCAAAGGATAACGGAAATGTAATAAAACTTGAGCATAACCAGTTCGTATCCACGAACAGAAACGCTGCAGTGGAACTTCGGATAACGCTTGAGGCATTCGGCACGGAACATAAGGATAAGATAATCAATTCTCTTGAAGTTGAAGGATACAAGCCGAAGATAGTAAGAACAAGCATCTGAACGGTTTTAGCGGGGTGTCAAGAATTTTTACTTGACACCTCTTTTTTTATGCGGTAACATATCGTTTGTTATGGATGATATCGCCAGAAAAAATCTGTTATATGATTTTTACGGAGAGCTTCTTACGGATCATCAGAAGCTTATATATGAAGATGCGGTCTATAATGACTGTTCATTATCGGAACTGGCCGAAAGTTACGGAATATCCAGACAGGGTGTTCATGATCTGTTAAGACGCTGTGATAAGATCCTTGAGGATTATGAGGACAAGCTCCATCTTGTGGAGAGATTTAAGAAACTGCGTGAGCTGGCCCTGAAAATAGAAGAAAAGTCCGATGATGAAGAGGTCATAGATCTGGCGCACAGGATGATAGAAGCACTTTAGTGTTATTACGGAGAAGATATGGCATTTGAGAGCCTGACCGATAAACTGCAGAATGTATTCAAGGGCCTTCGGAGCAAGGGCAGACTTACGGAAGAGGATGTAAAGCGTGCCTTACGGGAAGTCAAGATGGCCCTGCTTGAGGCCGATGTAAACTTTAAGGTTGTTAAGGGATTTGTCAAAAGCGTAGAGGCAAGAGCGGTAGGCTCAGATGTATTGAACGGCCTTAATCCCGGTCAGATGGTCATCAAGATTGTTAACGAAGAGATGACTGCTCTGATGGGATCCGATACGGTTGAACTTGAATTACAGCCCGGACAGGCAAAAACAGTTATCATGCTGTGCGGCCTTCAGGGATCGGGTAAGACGACAAGCGCTGCCAAGCTTGCCGACAGGCTTTTCAAAAAGGGAAAGAAGAGCCTTCTCGTAGCCTGTGACGTATACAGACCTGCCGCTTATGAGCAGCTGAAAGTAAATGCAGGCAAGGTCGGTGCCGATTTCTTCGGGATAGAAGGTGAGAAGGATCCTGTCAGGATAGTTACGGAGGCAATGACAAAAGCCGGGCAGAACGGTGACAATGTCGTTATAGTTGATACGGCAGGCCGCCTTCAGATAGATGATGTCCTTATGGATGAGCTTATCCGCATCAAGGAGTCCGTATCGGTTCATCAGACGATCCTCGTTGTTGATGCGATGACCGGACAGGAAGCTGTCAATGTTTCCGAAACGTTCAATGAAAAGATCGGGATAGATGGTGTAATACTGTCCAAGATGGACGGCGATGCCAGAGGCGGTGCTGCGCTTTCGGTAAAAGCAGTAACCGGAAAGCCGATATTGTATGTCGGTATGGGCGAGAAGCTGACAGATCTGGATCAGTTCTATCCGGACCGCATGGCTTCACGTATCCTCGGGATGGGTGATGTTTTAAGCCTTATAGAGAAAGCATCCGAGCAGGTCGACGAGCAAAAGGAAAAAGAGATGACCTCGAGGCTCAAAAAGGGAAAGTTTGATTTTAACGATTACCTTGAGAGCATGAACCAGATGAAGAAAATGGGCGGTCTGGCGTCCGTCATGTCGATGCTGCCGGGTATGGGAAAGATGCTTCCCAAGGGTTCCAAAATGGGTGACATCACCGACCAGATAGATGACAAAAAGATGGCAAGAGTCGAAGCGATAGTCCTGTCGATGACCCCTGAGGAGAGACAGAATCCGGATCTTTTGAATCCCTCGAGAAAGCACAGGATAGCCAGAGGTGCCGGACTGGATATAGCTGAGGTCAACAGGTTCATCAAACAGTTTAAGGAAGCACAGAAGATGATGAAACAGCTTCCGGGTATGATGGGCAGGCGCGGAGGTTTCAGACTTCCGTTTTAACAGGTTAACGCGACCTTACAGGTCTTGTTATACAGATCATTAACTTATTATCAGGAGGATTAAAAATGGCAGTAAAGATCAGACTTAGAAGAATGGGACAGAAGAAGGCTCCTTATTACAGGATCGTTGTAGCAGATTCAAGAAGTCCCCGTGACGGAAGATGTATTGAGGAGATCGGAATATACGATCCGAACACGGATCCTTCCACATACCGTATTGACGAGGAAAAGGCTAAGAAGTGGCTCAGCGAGGGTGCACAGCCGACAGAAGTCGTTGGAAAGCTTTTCAAGCTCGCCGGTATCGAGAAATAATACAGTTGGAGGGATACTATGAAAGAACTCGTTGAGGTTATTGCCAAGGCACTGGTCGATAATCCCGATCAGGTCGTGGTGACCGAAAAAGAAGATTCAAGATCTATCGTGGTCGAGCTTAAAGTAGCACCTTCAGATATGGGAAAGGTTATAGGCAAACAGGGAAGGATCGCAAAGGCTATAAGAGGCGTTGTCAAAGCGGCGTCTGCAGATCTTCCCAAAAGAGTACTGGTAGATATAGTCAATGATTGATGATTATCTGCAGGTTGGCGTGATCACACGTCCTCATGGTGTACGGGGTGAGGTTAAGGTTTTTCCGACGACCGATGATAACGCCCGTTTTTCAAAATTGAAGAGAGCGTTCATAGATACCGGCAAGGAGTATCTCGAAGTAACATGTGTTTCGGCCAAATACCAGAAACAGTTCGTGATCTTGGGATTTCGTGAGATCGACAACATGGATCTTGCCGAAAAATACAGAGGATGCGGGATACTTGTTGCCAGAGAAGATGCGGTTGTTCCCGGAAAAGACGAGTATTTCATCGCCGATCTCATCGGTATGAATGTAGAGGACGATACCGGAGAGGTAAAAGGAACAATAACAAACGTTATTCAGACCGGGGCAAATGATGTATATGATATAGCGATCGATGACGGCAGAAATCTTCTTTTGCCGGCGATCAGAGAATGTGTCCTGGATGTCGATGTCAGTGCCCGTTTGATGAAGATACATATACTTGAAGGATTACTGGAATGAATTTTCATGTTATGACACTTTTTCCCGAGATGGTACTTGCCGGACTGTCGGACAGTATTATCGGAAGAGCTGTCTCAAACGGGATACTCGATATTGAGGCCGTAAATATCCGGGATCATGCTTTTAACAAGCATAACAAGGTTGATGATTACACATACGGAGGCGGAGCGGGAATGCTCATGCAGGCTGAGCCCGTTTACCTGTGCTATGAAGAGATCATCCGCCGTATAGCCGTCAGGCGTAAATGTGATACGGCCGATATCAAAAAGCCGAGAGTTGTGTACATGACTCCGCAGGGAAAGGTATTTGACCAGGATATGGCAAGAGATCTGTCCCGGGAGGAGGACCTGATAATTCTGTGCGGTCATTATGAAGGTATAGATGAGAGGGTTCTTGAACTGATCGTTACGGACAATGTTTCGATCGGCGATTATGTACTGACGGGAGGTGAGATCGCTGCAATGGCAGTGATCGATGCCGTATCGAGACTGTGTCCGGGAGTGCTTCATAATGATGATTCGGCTCAGACGGAGTCATTTTCCGACGGATTGCTGGAATATCCGCAGTATTCGCGGCCTGAGGTATGGCGTGGTATGCAGGTACCGCCGATACTGCTATCCGGAGATCATGCAAAAGTAGATGAATGGAGACATGAGCAGTCATTGAAACGTACCCGCGAAAGGCGGCCCGATCTGTATGAACGGTATATGTCAGATCAAACACACGCTTGCAATTAGTCAGGCGGTATGGTAATATACAAAAGTTGTTATAAAAGACGGTCCTCTGCCTTATTTAAGTTAAGAACGTCCGGATCAAGCAGGAGGAATGAAATGAACGACATTATCAAAGAAATCGAACAGGAACAGCTTAAGGAATCCGTTCCCGAGTTTGCTATCGGTGATACCGTTAAGGTATACGGCAAGATCAAGGAAGGAAACCGTGAGAGGATCCAGGTATTTGAAGGTACCGTTATCAAGCGTCAGGGTGGTTCCAGTCGTGAGACCTTTACTGTACGTAAGAACTCAAACGGGGTAGGAGTTGAGAAGACCTGGCCGCTTCACTCACCTAACGTTGAGAAGGTAGAAGTTGTAAGACGAGGCAAGGTTCGCAGAGCAAAGCTCTTCTACTTAAGAGAGCGTTCAGGTAAGAGTGCTAAGGTTAAAGAACTTATTCGCTGACAGAGATTTTATTGGGAAGCACTTGCATTTGGCAGGTGCTTCTTTTTCAGATAGAAGGGTAATATGAAGAAACGTTCAAGACGCGGCGGATCATCCCTGTCATATATCAATCGTGAGAGAAAAGTCAATATCAACATATTCTATCAGGTGATACAATGGGTATTCCTGGTATTTATCGCCGTATTCCTCGGAGTCGCCCTGGTATCTGCCTTTGGAATAAGAACAAGTGTTATCGGTGAGTCCATGGAACCTTCGCTTTCAAACGGACAGGAAGTTTTGATAAACAGGATAGCATATCAGTTCACGGCTCCCAGGCAGGGAGACGTGATAGTTTTCAGACCGAACGGTAATGAGAATGCTCATCTGTCGGTAAAACGTGTGGTTGCAATACCCGGTGACACGGTGCAGATCGTAAACGGAAAGGTCGTTATAAACGGAGCTGTATACACAGGGGATGTTGCCGAGGATACGCCTGATGCCGGAGTGGCATCATCCGAGATAATACTCGGTGCCGATGAATACTTTGTACTGGGGGATAACAGACGTAACTCTGAAGATTCCAGAAGCGCGAACATAGGGAATATCAGCCGTGGTATGATCGAAGGCAAGGCATGGTATCATCTGAAAGGCCGCAACACTCAGGCCGGGAGGATTGAATGATGCAGATACAATGGTATCCGGGTCATATGACCAAAGCAAAACGCATGATGCAGGCTGATATAAAGCTCATAGACCTCGTCATTGAGCTTCTTGACGCAAGGATTCCCTTTTCGTCCAGGAATCCGGATATAGATGAGCTTGCAAAGGGAAAATCACGTCTGGTACTTTTAAACAAGTCAGATCTGGCCGATCCGGCCGGGAACGATCGGTGGCTTAAATATTTTACGGATAAGGGAATGGTCGCTCTGCTTATCGATTCCAGGAACAGAAAGGGTTTTTCGGCTATAAATGCGGCTGTTGACAGGGCATGTGCCGAAAAGACGGAAAGAGACCGTAAAAAAGGGATAATCGGAAGACCCGTGAGAGCCATGGTCGCCGGCATACCCAATGTCGGAAAATCAACATTCATCAATTCATTATGTAAAAGCGCAAGTGCCAGGACCGGGAACAAACCGGGCGTCACTAAGGGAAAGCAGTGGATAAGACTGAACAAAAAGGTCGAACTGCTTGATACTCCCGGAATATTGTGGCCGAGATTCGAAGATGATAATACGGGAAAAAATCTGGCATATATCGGTTCCATAAATGATGAGATACTTGATGAGAGAGAACTGGCGATGGATCTGATAGAGGTTCTGAAGCCGTTATATCCGTCTTCACTGTCACAAAGATACGGAATTGATGAAGAAGCCGATACGGCCGTTATACTGGAAGACATTGCGAGGAAAAGAGGATGTCTTAAAAAAGGAAATGAGCCCGACTATGACAAGGCGGCGCGAATAGTTCTCGATGAGTTCAGAGCGGGAAAACTCGGCAGGATAACACTTGAAATGCCCAAACTTTAAACGGAGCCTGGAACGATAATGGGTAAAAACAGGAAAAAAATGAAATCCGGTATAATAAGCGGCATGTTAAAAACGGGTCTGTTCGTACTTGCCGTTCTGCTGGCGGCGCTGATCCTGTCAAGATTTGTGCTGGAACGCGTGAGAGTACGAAATCATTCCATGGAACATACGCTTGAGGAAAATGATATCGTACTTATCGATAAGATATCTTATCGCTTCCGTGAACCCGAAAGATTTGATATCATAGTATTCAGACAGAAGGGAACGGGAGAGGAACTTATCAAAAGGGTGATCGCTCTTCCTTCCGAAACGATACAGATCGTTGACGGCACTTTTCTGATAAACGGGGAGCCGATCGAGGATGTCAGGGGTCTTGATGAACCCGAATATGAAGGTATTGCATCATCTCCAATAGAACTGTCGGTAGGTGAATATTTTGTTGTCGGTGACAACCGAGAAGAGAGCGTGGATTCAAGGTATGACACCGTCGGGATTGTAACTTCGACCAGAATAACAGGCAGAATGTTTATGAGGCTGCTACCGATAAAAAAACTGTCGTTTTTCTAGAAACCACAACACATTGTATATCGCACCGTTATGATAACAATATGTTCGATATCACATGGAGTTTAAAATGTCCGAGAGTATTAAGGATATCAAATCTAAATTTAACAACCTGAAAGATAGTGAATTATCGGGATTTATTGAGGATTACTCGGATGACACCAGAAGCGGTGTTATTCAATTGGTAAAAAGAGCATCAGCTGTGATTGAAAAATATGAGGCTGAAGTTGAAAGAACTGAACGGATGTTATCATATGAAAGACAGTACAGTTGTTATTCTGCAATATGCGGTATAGATGAAGTGGGACGTGGCCCTCTTGCCGGTCCGGTGGTTGCTGGTGCAGTCATACTGCCGAAGGATGATAAGATATTGTACCTCAATGATTCAAAACAGCTGTCTGCCGCAAAACGTGATGAGCTGTATGATGTGATCAGGGAGCGTGCGGTTGCATTTGCGGTAGGTGTAGTTGATCATGAACGTATAGATGAGATAAATATCCTTCAGGCAACATACGAAGCCATGCGACAGGCCATAATGAATCTTGATGTAAAACCCGATATATTATTAAACGATGCGGTTACGATCCCGCAGGTGGATATCAGACAGGTCCCGATCATAAAAGGAGATGCAAAAAGCTGTTCGATCGCGGCAGCCAGCATCATAGCCAAGGTTACAAGGGATCGTATGATGGAAGAGATGGACAGCCAATACCCGGGTTACGGCTTCAGGCTTAATAAGGGATACGGCAGCGCCGAACACATCAGGGCCATAAAAGAGATCGGTCCCTGCCCGATACATCGGAGAACGTTCATAAGCAAATTTATATAAGGATCTTCATATGCCCATAACGATCGATAACACCAGTCATCTTAACAGTGATTACGGCAGATACCAGGGGGACTCATCGTCTGTCAGGGACGGCTCTGTGCCTGTTTCATCGTATTCCGGCAGAGGAGATCTTTCTTCCGGAACCACAGTGACCGGTCAGATAATCGAGAAAGACGGTAACCAGGTGACGATCCGTCTCGGAAACGATCAGACTATTTCGGCCAGGCTTCAGGGAAATGCCGATATAGAGGTCGGTATGAAGATGACATTTGAGGTCGCAAGAGGTGCTGACAACAGGACAGCTCTGCGGCCGCTCTTTTCAAATCTTGCCAACAACAGTGCAGCCATGTCGGCTCTTAAGGCTGCAGGACTTCCCGTTAATAACACAACACTTGCCATGACTGACAGGATGATGTCAGAGAGTATGCCTGTCAACAGGAATGCTCTTGCGGAAATGTTCAGGAATGTTTCCGCGCATAGTAACGTATCACCAGAATCCATAGTTCAGATGACCAAGCTGAATATGCCGCTTACGGAATCTAATGTTATTCAATTTGATAACTACAGAAATTTCGAGCATAGGATAACAAATGATCTTCAAAACGTATCCGACGGGGTAGCAAATCTGTTCAGGGAAGCGGTCGGGGATATGACCGGTATTTCTAGCAACGGATCACAGGTGTTTGGTAACATGACGGCTGCTGAGGTGGTAAATGAGGTACTTAACCTTATTGATCCAGACAGCCTTGAGACAATAATACCAGATAAGGATGCTGCCGGGGTTTCGCAGTCTGTACAGGGCAGTGAACAGACAGTTACAGGTAATACCGCGGTAACTGCAGATACATCCCCGCATCCGGCTGTTCCAAATATTGCAGAACAGGCCGCAGGCGAAAATGAAGCTGTAAGGGCGGAGACGACGGATGGTGATACAAATATCACCGGTCAGGCTGCCGCGGAAAATACCGCTTTGACCGGACATGGCGGAGCGTCCATCATACGGAGCACCGTTGATTCGTTTATTTCGGATATCAGAGACATATTCACATCCGGGAGAGATGATAATGTCAATATCCCCTTAAATAACAATATCTCGCTGACTCCGGCAGAGCAGCAGTCCCTTACGGATACCCTTTCGGAAATAATGGAACTCTCCGGACAGGAAACGGGGGTAACCCAGCCGCTTGATCCTTCTCAGATAATGTCATCTGTTAAGGGTCTTGTGGAAGAGTACCTTTCAGGTGAAGATACCGGGATATCCGCTCCGGGTGTTCCTGATACGGATACTTTGGAAACTACCGGACAAAAGGAAACTGCGGGTGTTAACACCAGACCTGAGGAGATTCCGTTAAGAGAAGATAATACTGCTGCCGGGCGTACCGAAGCAGGGGCAGAAACAGTAAAGGATGCAGCTGCAACCGTACAGGATGCATCGGAACATGCATCAAAAAGTGCACTGATAAAAGCGAAGATAACCGAAAAACTTGGCAATCTTCTGAAATCAGAAGGTTTTACAAAACTCGTGAAGGATTCCGTAAAGGCACAGATGTCGATAAAACCTGCGGATGTTGCCCAAAACGGCAAGATAGATGAACTGTATGAGAAGATAACCAGAACCTCGGCACGTGTCAGCCAGCTTATGGAAAACATTGG
>JBGUNV010000248.1:0-5634 GCA_045117595.1 Lachnospiraceae bacterium | reverse complement strand
TAAATACTACCGCCAATCCAGTTATTGATACAATTGTCTTTCTTATCATAAAACACTCTCCTCGCTAAAACTCTGTCTAATGGTGGTTATTTAAGTTTCACGTTCAAAGCCTTATGGGATATTTTGTAATTAAATTTCAATATTTCCTTTCCTGGCTGCACTGTATAATCGTCTCATAATTTGCATTCTTATATGCCTTTATGACACATTTTATGCGATACGTCCCCTTTGATACTGCTTTTGTCTTGCTAAGTGTTAAAGTTCTACCGTATGTCGTTTTCTCCCATATTTAAGTAGTCAAAATTGCATTATGTTTCTTAGTCAGTGCAATAATGCTCCCTAATCGTTATATACTGTCTTCGTCCTGTAACTTGCATTTTTGCATGCTTTTATCAATTTCATGGCAAATATAGTAGGACAGATAAATACAAGTGGAAGCTAAAGAGACAACAATAATCGCACCCGCTGTTAGATCAGTTCCATCTACATAATGAGGAAAATTCGGAGTGTTCATTTTCAGAGGACCTAAGGCAAATATAATCTCTACGATAATAGCCACAGCACATACTGTAATGTGTATCCATTTTGCAAAATGTCTTGTATTTCTCATTTTTACCTCACCTCCTTAAGTGCAGTACTTTCATGCCCAATAATTTATTTAATTAGAGGTTTTAAGTTCATATTTATTATCAATTGGTTTTTTTACAGTATATTTATTTGACGAAACTACCTTTGTTGTACCGTTTTCATATACTGCAATCTTTTGGCGCGTTCCGTATTCATACTTGAATTTTGTACTGTATGCCATATATTTTGTAGCTGGTCCCTTAAATGATAGCAAATATCCCTTTTCAGAGGAGATGGCGCCTCCTACTCCAATAGTAATAATGCCCTTTATTTCTCCTTTAATAGAACCTCTTGCAGTTATTACCTTACTGCAGGTTATTGTGCCTGTTTCTCCTTTGCCAGCATGCACATTTGCAGAAACTTTTTGCGGTGAATTCCACTTCGTACTGTAGCTCACATTCTTCTTCTGATACTTATAGCCTTGAATGTTAGGATCTGCAACTATAGGAAACGATGAGCTCTCATCGAACTTAACTGTCTGTATAATCCTATTGCCCTTTACTTCATATTTTGTATCTATATCATTCCCGTCTGCATCTTTTGCCCATGCAGGATAGATGAACGCTATCGATTCCGGATACTTTTCCCCTGTAGCTTCATTAACTGTCATATTTGACATATCCACTATATAGAGAAACCCGTCTTTCGCCTCTGGTGATGAAAAATAATCCTCACCTTTCAATATTTTATAATTATTCGGCAAATCGAACTCAAAAGCGTACCTATCCGGCGACGAAGAATCCCCAATCACAATCATTGACTTAACCATACAGCCGTATAAGGATTTGCTGCTTACAGCCTGAATCACACATGCTGTGTTAGAATTATCATCTTTATAAATTACTAAACCATCTAATAATTCGCCACTAGAATCATTAATTTCCTTAGGAATATGAAAATTAATGGATTCTTTTCCAACATCAAATACGATCCCTTCATCCGAGTTCTTTGAAATGACTAACTCATTATCCCCTTTGCGAAATTGATAAGACGACTCCGTTTTTTTAACTATTTTGGAGTTATTAGTTGTTACAGCTTTCACTGCGTTTTCAATTTCTATATTCGTCATTGTTTCGTTATGTGGTGACATCCGTCCCTGCTGTAATCCGCTCTCATTATCAACCGATCCTTTTTCTTCTATATCAGTTGCAAATGAGGTTGTGGTACCAACAAACAACATTGTTAGGCTAAGCAATAGAACTAACATTTTCTTATTAAACATTCCTTTTCTCCTTCACCGAACCTCAACTGGTCTTTTTCCTGTTTTAGCCATTTATTGGGCCAGATCTTCAGTATTTTCTCTCCAGGCTGTACTTCGTAATCGTTTCACAATTTGCATTCTTATATGCCTTTATTACACATTTTAGACGATATGTCCCCTTTGAAATAGCTTTTGTCTTACTAAGTGTTAAAGTCCTACTGTATGTCGTTTTATCCCATTTCTCAATATTGCTCCATGATCCACCTGATTTCTTTTGTAGAGTCATCGTCGCATAAATCTTTGTAGTATTGTTATTAAGATCGTCTACCGTAACGCTAGCACTTGCCTTGCCGCCACTTATATTTAGGCTTGTATTTATCGTACTAATGTATTGATATTCCTGAATAATAGGTTCCTCTACCGGAGAATCCATATCTTCGGCAAACACCGGTATGTACACGAGCGCAGCAACCATAAGTACAATTATCAAAGATAACAATTTTCTAAACATTTAAAAGCACCTCCTTTTCTTAATGTGTTTAGAATATCTTCTACTCACATAAACAAGGAAGGTGCTTATCTGGGGACATATTTCTACCTTTGTTTTTTTTTCGTACAATTTACTGCTTGTTTAATATGTCATCTGCTATCTCCCGCAGTATCTTTTCGGATGCGTTTCCTCTGATATGATATGCATATTTGCCATCGTTAAAGATCATCATAATCGCATTTCCTTCTCTGGAAATAATAACTTCTGTTTCGTTTATGATTCCAATGGTATTTTCATTCCGCTCGGAGTCAATATTGACACTCGCACCATCAGGAGGTAATTGCTCGAATATTATTATATGATTGTCATTGTCTTCCATGGAGATGTAGAAATGAGATTCTGTCGCCTCGTTTTCGGTAACACTAAAGCCTTCCGGTATTTGTGGCCAAACTGGGGTTAACGCAGATTCATCAGTATTGTCTTCCTGTGTGAATGTAATAGTCCAGTTGCCAATTTTTTCCTTTATCACATAGTAAATATGTGGTTTGGTTATTGCGATCACGGAGGCTGTAGCAAGAAGCATAATCAATGCAGCGACAAGTATCGTTCTCAGTCTGATCTTGTGTGTCCTTCTGTATGTCGACATGGATGTGGCTATAACCACTTGCGGATCTTTATACATACTAATTATTTCTCTCCGCCGCACAAGATATTTTTGAGAAAACTCATGCATCTCAGGATTATCATAAAGATCATCATATTTGTGAGATCTTTCCTCTTCTACAATCAGAAGCGCCTTTTGCAAATTATTCATCTCACTCATTTGTCTTCTCCCAGCATCTTACGGATTTTCTCACGACCCCTCTGAATGCGTTTCTTAATGGTTTCTGTGCTGCAGCCCTGAATTTCTGCGATTTCCTTCGTCGTATATCCATGAGCTGCATATAATATCATTGTATCCTGTAGTATCTCCGGCAGCTGTCTTATTGCATCCGTCACCAGTGACACTTCATACTTATTTGAGTACATATCTGCGGTGTTAGAATATGGATCCGGCAGTGTCTCAACTATAAGCCTATCATCCTCATCAGATCCATATACTTCTGCAGTGTAGCTCTTGCGTGTTAGCATATTCAGGCAGATATTCCCTACTATATTAACAAGGAAAGCTCTGGTTTGGGGACATTTTACTTCGCTTATGCTGTCAAGATGGTCAATGATCTTGACAAATGTATCATGGACAGCATCCTCTGCCCGGTAGCTGTCATGCATATATCTGAACGCAATTGAATACAGGAGCCGCTCGTATTCATCATAAAGCTGCTCCATCTTGGATCTTTCTTCTTCTGTCTCAATTGCCTGCGCCAGCCATACTGGAAGCATTTATTATTTCTCCTGATCAAAGTTTCTATATTCCTCTGAGCACTCTCTGCTGCAGAATTTATCCCTGTGGCGTCTGGCTATAAAGGCTTTACCGCAGTTCTTGCACATTCTGATCGGTCTGGAATCGTCAGTCAGCATCATACTAACCATAAGCTGTATTCCCTGCAGCAACGAGTTGAAGTTCCAGACAAGATAAGGTCTGTCATCCATAAGCCCGATATGGTATGTCGGAGTCAGTCCATCAAACGCTGCCATACTTTGCTTATGGAATTCCTTCTGTTTTTCCGTAAACCCGTCCTTATCTTCGTAATAGAAGAATATGACCATGAGATTGAACGCCCAGTCCTTAAACTGCTCTTCCATCCAATCCAGTCTCTCTGCATATTCGCGCTGAAAAGTCATATGTGTTTCGTCAGGCCTGCCATCCCTCAGCATTCCAAGAAGTACTACTTCTTTGCCACCATCAATATCCCAGATGTATTCCGACCCCTTCTTCCGGATATTCGGTTTATTGAAAGGAAAGAACTCATCCAGGTATTTCTCTACAGCCATCGATTCTTCCCTGATAAAGTGATTTTTGGGGAAGAATACATTCTCATATGTCAGGAATTTCGGTGTAGTAGGAATCGCCGGCATGATGCCCAGCAGTCCGTACTTAAGCGCAAAGCCTCGTATTGCTTCGTGCTTCTCGCCTTCGACTGCTTCCTGGCTCATACAAAGCTGGCCTACATTAAGAGCATCCAATGCGATATTCTCGAACTCCTCTACAGGATCATAAGGCTGTGGCATAGCATTATGTGCCGGCTGAAGATACTTTATTCCATCCAAATTCTCAGTAATAACATAATCACTGTACCTCACCCATATTGAATTGGCATATTCAAAGAGCCTGTTCATGGTTTTAACCTTCTATCAGATATATTAAGCAATCAGTCATCCTCACTAATTATTTCCCAATGACCATTGTCGCCTTTTCCAATGAATACTATGTGATTCATTCCTTTGATTCTTCTTCCTATCGTTTTTTCACTTACGCCTGCAATCCTTGCAATCTGAGCACGTGTTACTCTATTGTTGTTACGGATAGCGTTTTCGATTATTTGCTCTATTGACTCTTTCTGAGGGACATTGCGAGGGTCATTGTCCTTTGCGATGTCCTCTGCGGTGTCCTTTGCATTGCTGCTCCAGCCCCATCCATCTCCGCAGTGTCGATAGAAGACAACAGTAAATCCGTATTCTTCTTTTTTAAACTCGTACTTCACACCTGCTTCGGCACTCAGGTCTTTGATCTTTTTGAGCCCGGTAGCAAAGGTCTCCATATCCTTGGAGTAATATAAAGTCTGAGTTATCAATTTGTTGCGGCGGATCGCCTTCTTGTCACCTTCGGCAAACTCCTCAGGTGTGATTCTGTCCGGGAAAGTTCCCGGGCTGTATATCTCTATTCTGTTGCGGAATATCATTATCTGTATACTCTGCCCGGATTCGACCTGTCGGTGCGCAAACGCATTGACAACAGCTTCGCGAAGGGCGTCTACCGGTACTTCAGGTATTTCATCTCTCTGAACTTTCCCGTTAAACTCCACGCGCCAGTCCATTGCATCAATGAGATATTGCATAGCAATTTCAACAAGCCCAAAAATAGAACCTGTGTGCCTGCGTATATCTGTAAAGTTTCCTTTCTCGTTAGTTGCGAACTTGGCCATCTGAAGATCATTGATACCACTGTTAACAAATAACGCTGCCCCGGCATTAAGAAGGCGGTCTCCTTCGGTAAGATCTAGCTTGTTCAAAACACTAGCAGGTTCATCGCTGTCAAATGTTATACGGCCTATCTCCTTTGTCCTCTTGAAGTACTTGCTGAATGCCTGCATGTCAATATCAGCGACACGATATTTGGAAACCTGTCTCTCCCATGATTTGGTATTATCATCCC
>JBGUNV010000247.1:0-4625 GCA_045117595.1 Lachnospiraceae bacterium | reverse complement strand
CATCAATACGGTCTGCGACAGGATATGTCCCCGAATACTCATTAAGGACAGCGATCATGTCATAAACCATATCATCTACCACATGGATGCTTCCGCTTTCCACATCCATGACAATATTGTATCCGTTGTTCTTATACTGATGAACCATTTCTATGTATTTTATATTTCACGTATCCCAACAAATCCGGGACAACAGAAAAAGCCCCTTTGAGAGCTTTTCCTCACGTGACCATATGGTAACTGTGCTCAGTTTGCCTTTTCGCAGTGCTGGTTTCCTACCGTACACGAAGTCTTGCAGGCAGACTGACATGATGTGGCACACTCACCGCATCCACCCTTCTTTACTGATTTTTTAAGATTTCTTGTCTGTAATGTCTTGATATGCTTCATACTGTTTTCAATCCTCCATTACGATACTGATGTCATACAGTTTGCGATTCCAAATTATAGCATAACGCCGGGTCTTTGAAAAGATTTTTTTATCAGCTGAGGAACATGTAGAGCAATGCCAGTATGATCAGGCCTATGATCACGGCAATTGCCACACGCCACGGCGATATCGGATAACTTCCGCCCACCTTGCCCGACTGTCCGTTGACCACGAACTGATATGTTTTGCCGTTATAGTTGAAACATGACAGCCATACGGGCAGCATGAGGTATTTGTATGTGATATTGGAGAATGTCGTGCTCCCCTGGTAATTCCTGACATGATCGGCATTGTGTTCCGAACGTATCCTGCTCTCTATGGCAGATCTTAATCTGTTACGGATAAAATCCTTGGCCTTCTCCCATGCATCCTTGAGTCCTATCGAATAGCGTTCGGCCAGAAAACCGGCAAGATATTCGGGCTTGTATGACTTGTTGTCTTTCGTGTCAAAAGGCTCAACCTTGCGAAGCATGGAGATGTTCTGGTCTCCGGTGCCGGCTACAAGCTGGTCATCTATAAACTCCTCATATGTGCCGTTTGTTTTATACCAGTCTGTTACGGTACGTTTCTTGTCCCCGGTTCCGACCGTACGGTCCTTACCGTATTCTGCCGTATAAACGGTATGTGTGTCCGAATCAAACGTCCAGTAAGGAAGATATATTCCCTTGAACTTATCAGCCTTTGCGCTCCGCTTTGCCGCGCTGGGCGCAAACCATTTACCCGAGAGCCACTTGGTAAACCTGTCACCTGCCTGTTTTGCGGTCACCTTAAAGAGGATAACTCCGTTAGGTGCAAGCGTCTTCGTATCACTTGCCTCCATAACCTGATTGGATCCGCAGTAAGGGCATTCATTCGCAACAGCAAGGGCATCGTAGACCGATACGGCACCGCACGACTTACATGTTACGGTCTTCTGTTCCACACCCCAGTCACAGTTTCCGGTATGTTCGGCGGTTGCAAAATCAAGTTCGCTTGCCACCGATTCACCCTCTGAATTCTGTGCCGCTATCTCTTCCCGGTGATCACAGTAGGGGCAATACAGTCCGCCCGTAGAAGGA
The DNA here is from genome assembly GCA_045117595.1 of Lachnospiraceae bacterium. GTDB lineage: Bacteria > Bacillota > Clostridia > Lachnospirales > Lachnospiraceae > UBA2868. The sequence continues at coordinate 3,137 of JBGUNV010000247.1, read as the reverse complement.
TCAAAGTCCATCGTCGCGCCACAGTCAGGACACTTCCTGTCCGTAGCTTTCATGGTATCAACTTTTTGCGCATTCATCGCGTCTTCGTATTTCATCGTATCCATTTTCTTCCCCTCTTTATGTTCTGTCTGTATTTTCAGTCTCTTCTTTATTTGTCTTACTGTCCGTGTTATCTTCCTGCTCCGTATCTGACCCTTCATCAGCTTCATCATCTGATGCTGCTCCGGCTTCAGCCGCAGCCTCCGCTTCCGCTGCCGCCTCCTCAGCTGATCTGTTCTCTGACGCTTTCAGTTCTTCAAACGTTTCTCCGGGGTATTCGTCATCAGCAGGTGTTACATATACCTTCTGGTCATCCTTGTCATAGAAGACCGCCTTGACCTTATCGGAAGCATACACTTTTGTATCATCGCCGGCAAACTGTTGCGGTGCTGCAGAACGGAGTATACCCATTACCCTCGCATCAAAGGCATCGGGCTTATCAGTCGGTTTATAGGCGCTTGCGTACTTTTTCAGCCTGGCTTCATCAAGAGGATCCGGAATCTCCATATCCTTTACGGCTTCCCTGATCTCCTTGGAATAACATTCGTTTATGTATATATACAGATCCGTCGGGAGGCTGTTGGCAATAAAAATATCAAATGCCTCCTCATAGTCATCATAAAAATCCTCATTTCCGGTCTCAAAGCATACGATCGCAAAATTATACCATTCGGTTATGGTCCCCATGTCATTTGTATCGGAATTGGCATAGGTGACGTTATGAGCCATTGCCGGAACATAATACTTGCAGAAAAGCATATTCTTGTCCGGAAGAGTTATCTCATATCTGTAAGTCTTAGCCGAGAATTCCTTCCCCATATTTGCATATGTGGTCCCCTCGCCTATATGGGCATAATCACCCATATCATTGACACGTTCCTTGCCCTTAACCTTGGCAAAATCCTCGAGAGCGGACACGACTGTCTCAGAGATATCCTCCTCTTCCACAAGTACGATCTTGGCTCCCGGATAGCTCTGCGCGAGGAGCGGATCAAGATAACTTGTCGGGCCTTCATATCTGTAATATGTCATGAAATTGGTCAGATCGCGTTCATCACTTCGTCCCTTTCCCGTATCGCTGAGCTTGTACCACAGTTTCTTGGGAGACATATATGTGAAGCGTACATCATCATCCTTGTCCGATGCCGTAAAACTGAATGCGAACGGATAACGGTCAGACGAGACCTCATAATCAGTATAGAATTCCCTGTTTGTAAGATCCTCCGGTAATAGCGTTGAAAAGACTATGTTGCCGGCTGCATCCGCCTCAGTTACATAATCGTAGTATGCTCCCTTGCCGTCCTTGATCTTCTTCGAAGCCGCAGGTGTGGGCGTCGGTGTCTCAGTCGGCTCGGCAATTACTTCCTCAGCCGTCTCTTCCGAAGGTTGGGCTTCGGCAACATCGGCTCCTGCAGTTTCCTCCTCGGGAAGAGGCTGCTGCACCGTCGTCTCAGCCGGTGTACTCTTATTCCCGAAACCGGCGGCACCCGATCCGTACAGGAACAATACAACCAATCCGACAAGCACGACGACAAGACCTATTATCATTGCAACGATCTTGCCCGACATCTTCTTGCGCCGGTTTTCCTCTTCGATCGTCTCCATGACCTCTATGGGATACATACTGACATTTTCCGGTCTGGTCACATCAATGCCGCATCTGATACAGTTCTCGTGAGTATCCTCGAGCAGCATTCCGCAGTTTTTACAGTATTTCATAAATCCTCCTCGTCATTTCCGAAAGTCCGAGTGATAGAATTCCTTTATATTATCCGTTTTAATACCGTCTTTTTCAAGTTGTTCCTTCTGAAACTTTTTATTTTTGTTCATCATGGACACAAGAACACACCCGCCGTCAGCACGTACCCGTGCCGCTTCTTCCATCACGGATGCGATAAAGTCGCCTGATGCACCCTTTTCGATCAGAAAGGCATATTTCTCTCCCGAATCCGGCACCTCAAACCCTCTGTCAAGAAGTACCGTTATGATCCTCTCAAATCCGATCGAAAATCCGCACGCACAGACCTTATTACCCGTAAATCTGCCTATCATCTCGTCATATCGTCCGCCACCGGCAACACTCGAGCCGAACTCATTCATCGTTATCTCAAATATCGTTCCCGTATAATATGACATCCCGCGAACCAGGGTCGGGTCAAATCTGACATTAAAATCAGCCTGTCTTACCCGAAGTACACTGTCTATGATCGCCGTAAGTCCTTCAAAGCATCCTTCCTCTGAATATGATCCGAGTTTTGCTGCAAGCTCGCCCAGACAGGAATCGCTTTGCGTATCCGAAGAAAACAGTTCCATAAAAGCATCCGCGCATGACTTTTCAAATCCGCCCGATATCAGTTCTTCGTATACGCCATCCTTTCCGATCTTGTCCATCTTGTCGAGGATTATGAACACGCGGTCATAGTCGGCCTCATCAAACCCGCTGTATGCGGCCATTGCCCGAAGTATCCGGCGATCATTGATCCGTACGGTAAAATCCTTGAAATCGAGCCTGGAAAGCAGCGTGGTCGTTGCCGTGATCAGCTCTATCTCGGCCAGGTTCGTCGGATCACCGAGAATATCGATGTCGCACTGTACAAACTGGCGAAACCTCCCTTTCTGCGGCCTGTCCGCGCGCCATACATTTCCGATCTGCAGCGCCTTGAACGGAGCCGAAAGCTCGGCGGCATGACACGCATAAAATCTCGAAAGCGGCACGGTAAGATCATACCGAAGGCCCGAATCCGCAAGATCTTCTTCACTTGAATCCGGAGAGATAACAAGTTTCTCGCCCCTCTTCAGTATCTTGAAAATAAGCTTTTCATTCTCGCCGCCCTGACGGCTCAGCAGATTTTCTATATGCTCTACCGCAGGAGTTTCTATCGGAGTAAAACCGAATGTTTTATATGTCTGTTTTACAAGATCGGTCACGTAGTCCCTGATCCTCATTTCCGAAGGCAGTATATCCTTCATACCCGTTGTGGGCTTTTTGATCATTGTCATTTCCCCTATTCTCTCCTATTACTATGTATTTATGGTTAATATTCCTAACATCCAGCTAGGATGTTATCCATCTTATTGCTTAAGCTGTAGAATGAGTG
>JBGUNV010000246.1:0-2034 GCA_045117595.1 Lachnospiraceae bacterium | reverse complement strand
ATATCGGACGAACACGGAGTCGAGACTCTTCCCATCCGCTGCGATATAACAAAAACCGATGAGATCGAGGAAACCGTCAAGACTGTTATGGATCATTTCGGACGTGTGGATATTCTGATAAACAATGCCGGTACCGGTGCCGTTGACCACGCCGAGAACATAACGGATGAGCAGTTCCAGAAGGAATTTGACGTTGACCTTTTCGGCACGTTCAAATTTGCTCGTGCCGTTGCAAACCAGGCCATGATCCCGGCTGAATATGGACGCATAATAAACATTGCATCAATGTACGGTCTTGTCGGAAATAAGATAGCCGGCTCAGCACCCTACCATGCCGCAAAGGGCGGTGTCGTTAACCTGACGAGAGCACTGGCTGCAGAATGGGGCAAATACAAGATCACGGTTAATTCCATATGTCCGGGATATTTCTATACGCCTCTTACAACAGATACGTTAAACAGTGATTTCTTCCAGCAGAACGCCAAGACGATGATACCTCTCGAGCGTTACGGTAACGAAGGAGAACTTGATACGGCCGTTGTATTCCTGGCCTCCCCGAATTCTTCGTATGTAACAGGCATAGCCCTTCCGGTCGACGGCGGATACACCTGCATGTAAAGCAAATAAAAAGAGAGCGGTACATATCAAAAACTGTATCCGCTCTCTTGTTTTCTTTTATCCTGTCATGTAAGAAGCATCCTGTCATTATCAAGATTATGGCCGCTTCTGGTCCTGAACATATTCAGCAGATCATCCACTTTCATTCCCCTGCGCTCTTCCGGTCCGAAATCGAATATTATATTTCCGTCATCCATCATCAGTGTTCTGTTTCCCTGAGTAAGTGCCGACTGCATATTATGTGTTATAACAAGACATGTCAGATGTTCATCTCTTGCGATCTTCTCCGTAAGTTCCATGACCTTGTTGCTCGTTTCCGGATCAAGTGCAGCCGTATGCTCGTCGAGAAGCAGCAGCTTGGGTGGATTTATGGTCGCCATCATCAGTGTAAGAGCCTGGCGCTGTCCTCCCGAAAGCAGCCCGACAGGGCTGTCCATCCTGTCTTCAAGTCCCATCCCGAGAAGTGCGACTTTCTCCCGGAGCATCTTCTTTTCCTTCCTGGATACTCTCGACAGCCATCCTCCGCCTCCTGCGGCCAGAACAAGGTTTTCCTCTATACTCATATCCGGGGCCGTTCCTTTTAACGGATCCTGAAAAAGGCGCCCGATCGACCGGGACCGTATATGTCCGGGCATCATGGTTATGTCCTCACCGTCCAGCACTATCCTTCCCGAATCCGTCAGGAATGTTCCGGCTATCGCATTGAACAGTGTTGATTTGCCCGCACCGTTTGCACCTATTATCGATATGAAATCGCCATCTTCTACCGACAGCGACAATCCCTTAAGTGCCTTTTTTTCATTGACCGTTCCGGGATTGAATGTTTTGGAAATGTTTTCTATGTTCAGCATTTTTTATTCTCCAGTCTCCGGACCAGTTCGGGATAACGGCTCTTAAGATAAGGACCCGAAATGGCAAGTATGACGATCACTGATGATACGAGTTTTAACATATATGCAGGCATGTTGAATCTCAGAGCTATCGTGTAGACGAGCCTGAAAACAAATGCACCGACTATCGTGCCGGCGATACGCAGTCCCATTCTCCTGCTCCTAATGAATGTACCTCCGATAAGGAGCGATGCGAGTGCTATGGTCACCATACCCGAACCGATATCTATATTCACGGATTTCTGTGACTGGGCAAGAAGACATCCGGAAAGTGCCGTGAACGAATTGGATACGCACAGTCCTACGATCGTCGTCATCACGGGATTGATCGATGACGAGCGGACCATCTCGGGATTGTTCCCGGTAGCTCTTATCGCAAGACCTATCCTCATCTTCAGGAACAGATACAGAAAAGCCGCAACCGCAGCAACTGCGGTTGTGGCAATTATAAGTTTGTTGATACCGTCTCCACCGATCCCGGAAAGCAAGTTCTGTAACTTTGTGAAAACGGTACAGGTCCTGTTCA
>JBGUNV010000245.1:0-4312 GCA_045117595.1 Lachnospiraceae bacterium | reverse complement strand
CATGGAAGATTATCGGCATCTCTGTCAGAGTCTCACATCCTCCTTTGCAGTTCGCTTTACTGATACTGTCTGTATTGCTTCTTGTATAAACATCAATCGGAAATCTTTCGGCGATACCGGCAATAATCCGTTCTCTTTCCATCGCAGTAATATGATTTCCCATGTAATACTGTCCTATCACTATTCTGTCGGTAAGATGATTGTCAGCCTTCATTCTGTAATAATCCGTAACCGATGATTTAAAATCACATATAACTTTATCGGTAAGCCTGTCCGAGACAAAATAATACCCATATACACGCAGCTGTGCTTCACACAGTCCATCAAGATAACCTTTCAGATAGTCAGATGCTTTGATGAGGCTGTTCATCGGATCCTTTTCCGAATAGAGCGATCCCACAAAGGAAGTATCGCAACGATATTTTGGAACGACATCATTTCGTATTGCAGTTTCTATCACGTTCTGTTTTGAATCAATATCAACAGCAAGGGGATAATGAAATATACATTCCGGATTGAACCTGTATATATCCTCATACTGTAACCGGTCAAAGACAAATACTCTGTTCCAGGGGTTGCTTATCGATATAGAAAACAGTTCCAATACCGGACTGTCAACTATCCAGCATATGTATCTGATATGATAGACATTACACAGATCCGAAATGGTCGGAAAGAAATTGATCGTAAATACGCAATTATATGTTCCATTTGATAATGCCCCGTCAACAAGTTTTAATGTCTCCGCGCCTGTAATGCTCTTGTCAGATATCTCATTATCTATAGTCACACATTTATGTCCTGACTCTTCAAAGCACCTTAATACATCTTCCTCGCATATACTTCCGTATCTGTAAAATAATATGTTCATAGCGTGTCATATCTCAACATTCTGTATCATTACAGGCTTGCCCAGTTTATAAATCTGATACATAATCACATCCCTGTCACCATAATATGCATCGGCAACCGCTATTGCCTTAGAATAATCATCACTTTCCATATATATACCCAGATCCATCTGCTTGAACTTCTCATACATTTCCATATATTTATTCGACAGTTCCGGATAAAAAGCTTTAAGATGCGTTGGCGTATTTACTCCCACGTGCCACAAAACACTCAATTTCTCCCTGTTCAGAGAGACTTCTTCAAAAAACCGTTCCATCTTGTCAAAGTATTTCAGGCCAAATGTCACAATGTCGCTCGGATTAAGGTGGTACAATAACACTTTAATACCATCCCCTTTATCATTGACCAGGTACTTCCACCACTCATCAGGTACCTCATCCTCATATAATCCCACACATTCCTGATCTGGTGCAATACTCTCGTCAACCGTAATACGATTCTCCCAAACAGAGCGTGTATTCTCACCGGCAAACTCCGTAAGTCCGTTAATGTACAGATCTCTGAGATTTTCCGATTGAAGAATAACCCTGTCCGCTCTTGTTACTCCCGGAACCCTTATATAATATGAGGACACTATCACGGATCTTTCATCACTTTCATCCTGATAGTCAGTCAGGAAGTAAGGAATATAAACAAGTTCTTTTGTGATCTGCCGCAATAATCCGGAATAAAATCTCGGATGGACCGATATTGCACTGTCATAATCATCATATGGATTCTGTATTACTATCCTGTCCGGCATCCTCCTGTCAAAATCATACTGATCAAATCCCGTAAGGGTAACATATTCCGGATAACCGACTATATCATAACAAAGAGTTCCATGCTCTCCATATTCTCTCTTCCTATAGTAAGGAATAGGAATAACATAAACATCCCACTCTTCTGATGTTACGTATTTTTTCCATTCCTTTTCCATATATTTCCAATATTGGGGAGAGAAGGGCAGAAATACCATTTCCTTACGATCACGATCAGGAATGTCTATCGATGGTCTGTCAATATCATCATACGAAAAGACATACTCCTTATAATACACCTTCCCGACAGCTTTTCTCATATATTCCCTTTGTACGGAATATAGAGGATAATCATGAATACCTCCTGATCTTTGAGGAAGGATATAATTTGATCCGTAACATGACTGAAGTATCTCATCATAACATATAGGAACCGGTATAGATGTGTATTCAAACGGGATCCGTATCGTATTATCAAAATATTCTCTGGGAAATACCTGTTTATTGTTTTTTTCCCAAAAATACATATGAGCAACATATGGGGCATCAGATTTAAATATAGCATATAACCTGTCCGACATTATGAGCATCTGCTGTTTAATCGGTTTATTCTTCTCCAATCTTAATTTGCAGACATCACACAGATAATTGATTCGATCTCTGATCTCTTCAGAAAGATTATCAATATCAGTCTCGTCCTCATCAACTATCGCAGCCATTTCATCAAATCCGGCGATAAGTATCTTCTGATATTCATTAATGCCTTCATCATATTCAAAATGATCTATCGGAAAAACATCTAATCCCGTAGCATAAGGACAGTTATGATTAGCCTTGAGAAACGCTGACTCAGTAGATATGAAATCCATATTAACAACTCTGCCCAGAAATGTGTGTGATTTGTGATTATTATAAATTGAAAGGACTTTGTATCCCGAAGGCAGTTCTCTTTCCGCGACTTTAAGAAAAGTCATATAATCTTCCCGTATCATGGAAATATCAAAATCATCATCCCACGGGATAAAACCACCATGACGGACTGCACCGATAAGTGTTCCGTAATCGGCAAAATATCTGAGCCCATGCTTTTTGCATACCTTATCCACTTCTTCAAGGACATTCAGCATTGCAGCCCAGTATCTCTTCATCTCCGACGGAATATAGAATCCGTCTCTTACTTCCGGTTCATAGAATTCTTCGGGGATCTTCATATCAGAACACTATCTGGTCTCTTCCGTTTTCCTTACCGATATAGAGCTTGCTGTCTGCTTCCTTAACAACCGCTTCCGCATTTCCGTCAAACCCGTACTCTGCAAGTCCGTAAGTCACCGTAATACTGAATGTTTTCGAGCCGGTATCAAATGCTATCTTCTTGATACGAGATCTGATCACATCAACCATGGCCTTGGCTTCATCACCGTTCATATTAGGGAAGATAATAAGGAATTCCTCGCCTCCCCATCTCGAAACAAGACACTCTTCCGTGACGTTCTCAACAAGTGTCTGGGCAACCCCTGCCAGAACCTTGTCACCTATGTCATGCCCATATGAATCATTGACCCTTTTAAAGAAATCAATATCACACATGCAGACACAGAAACCCTTTTCATCATTTCTCCGGATGAGTTTTTCTATATACTCATTAGCGCCACGTCTGTTACTGAGTCCGGTAAGTGTATCGGTACTGGCCTGTTGCCTGAGAATCTTGTTATATTCAATGAGTTTTCCTTCCAGATGCTGGGAATCCTTGCTGTACACGTAGCAGACAATGGCAACGCACCAGAAAGAAGTGATTATGTTCATCGGCTCAAGGAAATGCAACTCAGTCATTGAAAACGGAATGGCAGCTACCATATGGGCAAAATGTGCCTGGAAGACATAATACAAAATGAATACAATGACCGTATATACTCCCTTGATCTTATATCTTCCATAACCCGAGAAATAGACCGTAACAATAACTACGATAAAGAAGTTCTGAATAGAAACATTAGGTCCACACATAACAAACCCTGATACAATACCTATCAGGGCAGTAATATTGGAAACAATAACAAGAGTCATTGTTCTGATACGATAACTGTTGTAAAACAACAGTATATACACTATCAGAGCAACGGCAAAACACGCCGTAGCATCATAATAACCTCTGACACAACAATAAACAGCATTAACAAACGAGTATAGTATAATGCTCGCGAACAGGATTCTGAGAACGATAAGTAGTTTGGCTGATTCTCCCTCTCCCGATGTGTCCTTTATGAATAATTCCTTGGCACGTTGTAACAATGTCTTCATATTTTGTAATTATATCACTTATCATAACCAAAGAAAAGGGTCGCATGCGACCCTTTTCTCTGTATCTATCAATATTAGAGCGTTCCTCTTATCCGAGTAGTGACAGAACATTCTGTGTAGACTGGTTAGCCTGTGCAAGCATTGAGGTACCTGCCTGTGAGAGAATGTTGTTCTTCGTGTACTCAACCATGGTCTTAGCCATATCTGTGTCACGAATCTGGCTCTCTGCTGCTGTCGTGTTCTCAACTACGTTGTCAAGGTTTGCAATCGTATGCTCAAGTCTGTTCTGGATTGCACCAAGATCAGATCTCTGCTCAGATACTCTTGCGATAGCCTTTGTGATCGTTGAGATAGCGTTCTGT
>JBGUNV010000244.1:0-6918 GCA_045117595.1 Lachnospiraceae bacterium | reverse complement strand
GAGTCCTTATGATGTGATCTGATCCATGATATAATATTTTCTTCATCGGCAGTCTCCATGACAGATAGTGCTGAGCGTATTCTGCCCCCTCATCATTATACACCTGCGGGTGTATGTTCGCAATTTTTAAAAAAAATACTGTTTAGCATGGATTCTCAGCCGCTTCTGCGTAATAAATAATAGTTAATAAACAAATGCATTCTGCGGAGCACAGCGTCCGCTGATGCGTTTAACGTCGGCCGCTATGCGGAACATAACGGCCGCTAAATTCATGTTACTGCTCGTTCATTGGTTGAATCACAACTGTGTAATGCTTGGTTGCTCGTTTCATAATGGAGTTCGCTGAAACTTCATCGTTAAGTATCATCGACGGCCAGCTTTTGGGATCACGCTGGGAACAGCATATTGTGCTCCTTGAAAGCTCATTGCGTTTTTCCATGATCTCGAATAATACCTTTATTTCACGTTCATCAGTAATCGTATGCAGCATGAAATCATCAAGGATCAGAAGGTCAAGTTTTATGTAGTGCCGTACTTTTTTCTGATACTTGGGGTAATCGGTCTCTTTTAATGAGACCATAGCCTCCAAAAATGACTCGCAGTGTTCATAGCACACCATGTGCCTGAAACAGGCCATAACAGCCAACGCCTTCGCAAGATATGACTTCCCACTATCAGACGGACCAAGGATGCAGATGTTGAGTCCTTCCTCAACAAAGTCAAGGGTAGATAGTGTGCTTATGATATCTGACGGAAGATACACTCGCTCAGAAGAGTCTTTACAGTTGTCTATTGTCTGCGGGCAGCCGGAAAGATTGGCCTTTTCAAGCCTTCCATTAAAGCGTTTGTTCAGCTTTTGTTCGCATACAGGTAACAGGAGCTGATTAATCAGCTCTAATGAGCTTAAGTTATGAAAATCCTTTGACAGGCAAAGGCTTTCTACAGCTGAAGCAAGAATGGGATCCTTGAGGTCATTCAGGTCATCAACAATACTTCTGACAGGTTCAGGAAGGTTATTCATTTCCGGCCTCCTTTCTGCGTTTGTCAGCCAGACGGCTGCTTCTGGAAAGAAGGTTTGAAAGATCTCCTGCATGCGGATCCATCAGATATCCGCCTTTATTTCGCTCTTCATTCAGTTTTGTATTGTATCCCGAGGATCCGAGATCTTCAGCTACAGCAGCTATTGAATTCTTTATGAATGAATAGGAAATATGGTTGTTATCAATAGCAAGCCTGCAGCAATCTTCAAGTGCCAGACGACTATATTTCTTTGTGAAATTCAGGATCCCCAGGCAGAGACGGTATGTCTGCACCTCAAGTGTTCGGCTCTTGAGGATTTCCTTTATCACAGTGACTGTATTGGGACCGACAGACATTGCTTTTCTGATAAAGTAAGTGCTGTTCCATTCGGACATCTCCTTATAAGACCGGGGAAGATGTGCCGGATTCGTCATCCATTCGCCTTTGCGTGTTGCCCGGCGCCACTCGCAGATCAGTTCTCCTGACATGGAGTAGATCCTGACAGTATCAGCAGTTGCACCGATCATTACATTTTTATGGAGATACGCTTTATCTACGCTATAATAAGCATTATCAAAGCGTATATGGAAGTCGCTTGATACCTTTGCTGTCTTCCTCTCCATGTACTGGTACTGCATGGAGGGAAGCGGCATTAGTTCATGTCTTTCCTCTTCCCAGTAATAGTATCGACTGTGCTCCTTCCGCTTGAAAGGCGCTTTATTCAGCCGCTCAAGCCTTTCCCACAGGTCATGGTTGAACTGCTCCAATGAGAAGTATCTCTGTTCTTCGAGATCATGGAAGAATCCCTTCTCAAGGATTCCCACCGCATTTTCAACGCTGCTCTTATATTTGGGCTTCCTGACTTTTGCAGGGATAATGGCAGTATGATAGTGCTCAGCCCATGCGGCATAATCTTTGTTAAGATCAGGCTCGATCCAGTCCTTGTTGGCTATGACAGCCTGTTTGCAGTTGTCGCATACGACGATTGCCGGGACGCCGCCGAAGTAACTCAGAGCATGGTTGTTTACTTCAATCCACTGAGGTTCTTTTGTTGATACCATTCCCTCTGCATAAATGTATTGAGAGTATGGCAGGACCGCCACAAACACGACTATATCACTGACTTCTCCTGTGATCTTATCGATAAGGTCAAATGTTTTTCCGGCAAAGTCAACTTCCATCTTCTGGCCAATGACAGCCTGGAGATGGATGGTCTCATAGTTCTCTTCACACCATCTGGCATACAGGTCACAGAACTGACGGTACTGGTACGGCTTCTTTTCCTCAGAGATGCATTGCTTGTTGTACTTGCCCCACAGGTAAACCAACGTCATGTTCTTCCGGTCAGTCATCTGTTTATGAATAGACCCGAAATCAGGTTTTTCATAATCATTGCTGCGGTTGTTTGTGCCGGGATCATGTCCATACACCAGCTGGTATATACCATAGTTGGTGATGCCTTCCGGAAGAGGAAACGATATACGTTCACTCCTTTCGAAAGCACGAAGGAAGTCATTGACTCCCGTTTTACTTGCGTTATCTATCCGGCGGGCAATCTCGCTGCCGCTTAGACCGGCTGAATAGCGCAGAGTAAGAATTGTTTTGTAGTCTAACATGGCTACAACCTCCTTAATGATTTATTCACCATCTAGCCGATGGCAAACATCATTATAGAGGTATATCAATCATAAAAGTGGACGCTCGCTCCGCATCGCGGACGATTTGCTCCGCAAATCTGACCGATGGGATGCGCTAAATGCAACAAATGATTAATCACACCGGATTAATCATACCTTATAAATAAAGGACTTAAGATCATGGAAAAGAAAAAGGGCGGAGCCGGACGTGTAGTATTAATTATCCTTGGCGTTCTCGCGGCATTGGGAGTCGCAGGATATCTCGGACTTAGAGCATTGGTTAAGGAGCAGATGAGTAAGGTCAACGACATCAATCTGTCTGTATCAAAAGGACAGGAAGCGCCTGATTTCGTGCTCCCTCTGACAGACGGATCGGAAGCAAAGCTCTCCGAGCTGCTTAAAGATAAAGAAGTTGTCGTGCTCAATATTTTCGCTTCCTGGTGCGGTCCCTGTGAAAAAGAATTCCCGGATATGGAAAAGACATATCAGAAATACAAGGACAAGATGGAGATCGTCGCCGTGTCCGGAGACCTGGTACTGGATGAAATGGAAGACATGGTCAAATACAAAGAAGAACACAATCTTTCCTTCCTCATCGGAATGAAGAATGAATCGATCGATTCTCTTAAAGTCGGCGGTTTCCCCACTACTTATATCATCGACCGCAATGGCAGGATCGTCTTCAGCCAGTCCGGCGCGTTCCTGCACGAAGGAGATTTTGAAAAGGTCGTCACCTCATTAATGGGAGACGATTATGAAGGAAAGCAAGTCGCTCTTTACAATTTCTATGTCACGAATGCAAACAAAGAACGTGTTTCCGACATTGAGATCCGTCTGTATAACGATACAGTTAACGAGACGATCAAAACCGGCGAAGACGGTATAGCTTCTTACTTCACACAGGATGCTCAGGATCTCAAGATCGAGGCCTTGAACCTTCCTGACGGATACACCAGCAATGCGGACACCATCACTCTTGGCATAGAGTCCGGAACGAAGATGATAACTCTTGAAAAGAAATAAATACATGTACGACAAAACGGGGACTCCGCCTGAAGCGGGATCCCCGATTTTTGTTTTCAGGAACGTCCGGCGCCCACCGGTCCCTTATATTCCAGACACATCATAATCAGGTCGTCAAAACTTTTTTCCTTTCTGATCTAAGAGAAAATTCCTTTACACAGAAGCGTTTTTGCTCCTCTTATGATTTTGGCATACACGATATATCATGTAAATACAATACTGCCGTAGCGTGATATAATAAACGCAAATTCGTATACTAGCAGGGCAGTTGCATCATGGGAAAGCCCTGCTTGATCACCAATGCATCAAGAAAGGAGATTAAAGAGAATGCGCTCCATATTGATCAAAGATACTACAAGAGAAGAAAGGATCCGGATCGTTCACCAGGCGCTGTGGGGCGCCTGCGGAATAGACTGTGAATTCTGTTCCGGGTGTGACAATCGCGGCGGCGGCAGGACAGAGAGCATTTATCAGCCGTATATTGACGGAATAAAAGAAATTCGGGAGATCAATGAAGAATTCCGCGCGCCGTTTGTCCGGGGATAGTAAAAGCGCCGCAGCCAGGGCTGCGGCACACGGAGGAACTATTATGCTGATTGCACCTAATATCACTGATTCGACAGCCGAAGAACGCAGAGCGTTCATTAAGGCGAAGTATCCTTGCATAGCTGACTGCGACATGTGCGGTCTGTGCAAAGTCTTTCGCGGCAAGAACGCCGAACAGGCTTACGACGACTACATCACCGGGAAGCGCTCCTTTATGGACGTTTCGGCGGATTACAGACGAGTCTGAAAGAAAAAGAGACCTCTGGGGTAGTTTGTCCACAGGTGTGGACAAACTACCCCAGAGGTCTCTTTTAACTCCTCACTTCTTCCACCGGCTCTCCTCATCCATCAGGAAATAACTCTCACCATCTAAAATGAACAGGTCGTCATACATCCTTGAATACTGGTACCGATGCGCCGGCGTCTCGATGTACACTTCATACTCGCCGCCCTTGTAAGTGATGGACAAGCCTTCGACCGTTGTCCATCCGTGCAGATCCATAAGATCAGAGAAAGATTCCTGCAGAAAAGCCGCATGCGCCTCTCCTGCTGTTTGATAGAGCGCGCCCAGATAGTTATATTTTGCCCTGTCGTCGAGACTGTCAAAATATTCATCCGCCTGCAGTGTCACTTCATAATCGAGTTTTACACTATAAAACTGATATTTCGAGCCGCTTCCCGAAGCCAGAGTAAGTTCCGGGAAGCCTTTTGCCATATAGGTTCCGTCAAGCCCTATCCCCCGTTCCCTGCAAAGTTTTGGGAGTTCCTCCGGAACAAGCTTTTCATACTCTTCCAGCCTGCTCTCCACTTTCCGGACTTCGGCGTTCCTGTCCATGTCGTATTTAATTCCTGTAAAGGCGAAATACAGGATCAACACGCCGGCAGCTGCAAGTATTATCTTCAGAAAGACCCACACAGAAGGATCGATCTTCACCTTTTCTTTCTGAGCGGTGTTTGAGCCTGACCTGCTGCCGGTCTTATACTGCAGCGGTCTCCCCGCACCGGCCCTGTTTTTGCGCAAAGGCCGCACTGTCCCATTATGCTTCGCGGAATTATCCCTGCTGATTTCATCATAAAACTCCATCTTCGCAGACCATTCCAGGGCATCCAATTTGCCGTCATGATTAAAGTCAAAGAAATCGTCGTGTGATCCTGACATAGCTGCCCTTCCTTATTAATACTGTTACTCCCTGACTAACAAGCGACCACTGAGCTCGTTTACACTCAGAAACTATTTCCGGCAGATCACCGCTTCGCCGTTGGTAAAGTGCAGGCGCTTATGATCGACCTGAAATCCCTGCTTTTCCATCTCCTGCAGAAGAAAGATCATAAAGAAACCATGGCTGAAAACAGCGCAGTCCTCATTCTTTTGGCTCAGATACTGCGCGGCTTTCTTCGCGCGAAGCCTTGTCTGCGCCCGCGTTTCAGGCTGGCGGGGCACATTGAAAAACCACTGGATCCTGCTGACAGCCGACCAGAAAAACATAGGCAGTCTCAATCCTGTGTCAAATCCAGCCCGCTCCGGCACTTCGTTGATCAGCGCCGTCGATTCGAATTCTCTGTCCGCAAACACCTGCCTGGCGGTCGCCGTCGTTCTCGGAAGCGCGCTGACGTAGATCCTCTCAAATTCTGTCTCAGGCAGCCTCACCGTCACCGGCAGAACGCCGGCAGTATCATAATCGGCGCACCCCTTATCGTACCCGGCGGAAGTCATCATAAGGTCCCACTTCATATCAACTTTCGCATGTCTGATCACAGTCACGATCATTATTTTGTTACCCCTTTGCGAAAACTACTCTTGATTACCGGCTTAAGACTATTATACAGTATTGCAGGAGGTGTCCGTATGTTTTCTTATATCTGGCCGATTGCCCTTGTAGTATTATCCAATGTCGTTTATCAGATTTGTGCAAAATCTATCCCGCGCGATATTGACCCTTTCGCCTCTCTGACTGTCACCTACGCGGTCGGAGCCATTGCTTCCGCGATCATTTACTATGTGATGAATAAGGGAGGCCATCTGCTGCGCGAATACTCCCACCTGAACTGGTCGCCCTTCGTTCTCGGCATTGTGATCGTCGGTCTCGAGGTCGGGTTCATATACGCATATAAAGCAGGCTGGCAGGTCAGCGTGGCTTCCATTGTACAGAGTTCATTCCTTGCCGTAGCGCTCCTGCTCGTCGGATTCTTTCTGTACCACGAGGCTCTGACGGCCAGTAAAGCGGCAGGTATCCTGATCTGTATGATCGGCCTGTATTTCATCAATCGCTGAATATCAACATGTCAAAAAACAGCTGGCGGACGCACTGTCTGTCAGCTGTTTTCTTCTCTTTCCATAATGCCATTGCGCCAGTCCACATAACTACATGTCAATAATCTCCCTAATGCAATACGATTAATTAAGATACCTGATACAAAGGAGTTCAGTACACCTCTCCGTACAGAGCGCTCAGGAAGGGAGATTATCATGTCCATAGTCTACAACGAGAATAAGAAAACCTTTTCCCTGCATACTGCAAAGACCACCTATCAGCTCAAGATCGGCAATCTCAACTATGTAAACCATCTGTATTACGGGACCACGATCCGCGACGAAGATCTCAGCTATCTGATCCGCCGCTACGACCGCGGCTTCTCGGGGAACCCCTACGATTCCCTCAGGGAGCGCACCTTCTCCCTCGACGCCCAGCCC
>JBGUNV010000243.1:0-10755 GCA_045117595.1 Lachnospiraceae bacterium | reverse complement strand
CCGGAAAATCCAGTGTTTATGCGGGTTTGAAGTAACTTTTGCAAAGAAAAATCAGGGGCCGTTGCCCCTGACTTTGTCTACAGTCTGAGACAGCGGATTACCGCTGTCTTTTATAATCGGGGCGACGTGATTCGAACACGCGACCTCTACGTCCCGAACGTAGCGCTCTACCAAGCTGAGCCACGCCCCGATACACCTCTTTGAAAACAAAACCCCAATTCCGCAATGACGCAAAACTGAGGCCTTAATGCGCGATCAGGGGCTCGAACCCTGGACACCCTGATTAAGAGTCAGGTGCTCTACCAACTGAGCTAAGCGCGCATTCCGTTTGTAACGCAAGTGCTATTATATTATAATGTTTTTTGAATTGCAAGGTTTTTTTGGAAATCCGGAGAAAACAGATTCATGATATATGAAACACATACACATTTTGATGATAAAGCATTTGATGAAGACAGGGATGAAGCCATAAAAAAGGCGATGGATGCCGGTGTCGGCAGGTTTGTAAATGTGGGAGCATCTATGGAAAGCAGCAGGACAGGTATGGAACTGGCACATACATATCCGTTCTTTTTGGCTGCAGTAGGTGTTCATCCAGAAGATTGCGGAGATCTTACGGAAAAAGACATTGAACAGCTCAGGAAATATTCTGAAGATGAAGATGTTGTTGCCATAGGCGAGATCGGCCTGGATTATTATTGGGATGAGCCGGATCGCAGTGTTCAGAAGGAGTGGTTTTCGCGTCAGATAGCTCTGGCAAGGGAAGTTAAGCTTCCGGTGATAATTCATTCAAGGGATGCCGCCGCTGATACGGTAGACATATTAAAAGCAGAAAATGCCCCGGATGTCGGCGGAATACTTCATTGTTTTTCATACGGAGTAGAGGTGGCAAAACAATGCCTTAATATGGGTTTTTTTATCGGTGTCGGTGGAGTCGTCACTTTCAGGAACGGCAGAAAACTAAAGGAAGTAGTTGAATATACTCCCCTTGAGAGTATCGTGACAGAGACAGACTCGCCTTATATGGCACCGACTCCCATGCGGGGTAAGCGGAATTCATCGGAATACCTTCCCTATATTATCAATGAGATAGCAAACATAAAGGGTGTAACCCCTTCTTATGTGGAAACAGTAACGTATGAAAATGCGGTTAGATTGTTCGGTAAATAGATATGGCTGATCTGGCAAGCGCCAAAAATACGGCGGATATAATAAAAAAATACGGATTTACTTTTCAGAAGAGATTCGGGCAGAATTTTCTTACTGATGAGCATGTACTCGATAAGATCATCGATGCTTCGCTTGTAGATGAAACAGACGGTGTTATAGAGATAGGCCCCGGTATAGGCACAATGACACAAAGACTCTGCGAGAGGGCAGCAAGGGTAGTAGCAATAGAGATTGATAAGGAACTTATCCCGATCCTGAATGACACATTATCATCATACGATAACATAAGGATAATAAATGCCGATGTTATGAAAACGGATCTGGCCGGCCTGATAGCCGGGGAGTTTTCCGGAATGAAGGTGAAGGTGGTGGCAAATCTTCCTTACTATATCACGACGCCGATCGTAATGAGTCTGCTTGAACAGCGTCTTCCCATAGAATCAGTTACGGTTATGGTCCAGAAGGAAGTCGCTGACAGAATGAGGGCAGTACCCGGATCGAAGGATTATGGGGCCCTGTCTCTGGCCGTCCAGTATTATTCGGATACCTATATCGCGGCAAATGTGCCTCCAAACTGTTTTATGCCCCGTCCCAAGGTAGGATCCAGCGTAATACGGTTGACTATAGTGAAGAATCCCAAAGTGAGACCCGTTGATGAGAAACTGATGTTTGAGCTTATCAGAGCAGCATTTAATCAAAGGAGAAAGACACTTGTTAATGCTGTTTCCAACTATTCCGGACTTTCCTATTCGAAGGAGGATGTGATAAGAGCACTGGATGCACTCGGAATGGATTCGGCGGTAAGAGGGGAGGCTTTGGATCTTGAACAGTTTGCCGAACTGTCAAACTGTCTTTCCGGGCAGGAAAACACGTTGTAGCAGCATTGCTTTTCAGGGGGTTTTATCCTATAATTATTTAGATTGGGATGCTGTAACTTCTCGGAGGGATGTATGAAAAAAAGGGATGATACAAGAGATGGTAATGCCATGAGGAGAAGGATCGCGATGCTTGCGGGTATCGTTATCAATGTTCTCCTCTCTTTTATTGCATATAAAACAAAAATCCCGTTCTATTTAGATACAGGCGGAACGATCTGTATTGCAATGATGGCGGGGCCGCTTCCTGCTATGGTCACTGCCGTGGCAACGAGCATACTTTGCAGCCTGTTTAACGAAAATGCTCTGTACTATACGTTTATCGGGGTGCTGATCGCACTTATGGCAGCCTGGTTCTTCGAAAGCAAGGACTATAAAAACAGAAAAAAGATCATCCGGTTCATATTAAGCATGGCTCTTATTGCCGGTGTATTTGGCATAATGATCCAGTGGTTTCTGATCGGAGGACCGCAGTTTTCAGATGTTGCTGATGCCGCAAGATACATCAGCAGGACGGAAGCAGGATACTTTTTTTCATCAATGTTAGTCAATATCGGTTATAACATAATCGATAAGGGCGCCATGGCGGTATTTGCTGTTGTCGTATTACGGTTTTTGCCCGACAGTCTTAAAAATTCTATTCAGAACAGTTCATGGAAACAGAAGCCTCTCTCCGAACAGGAAAAAAACGGATTATATGAGAGAAAAAGGATCAGTTCCTTAAAGGGCAAGATGACACGGATGCTGATTCTGGCAGCATTGATCCTGACTTTTGCCATGGCCTGGATCAGTATTCAGATCAACTTCATGACGACCAAAAAAGAGTATACGGAAAATGCGATTAATGCCGCAAAACTGGTTGCCCAGATAGTAGATGTTGATAAGGTGGAGGATTATCTTAGAGAGGGATCAGCAGTTCCGGGTTATGACACGACCCGGGATCTGATGTACAGCATCAGGGAAAACAGCAGAGGCGTTCAGTATCTGTATGTTGTCAAAATTGCCCAGGAAGGATGCTATTTTGTATTTGATCTTGATACGGAAGATACACCGGCATATGAACCCGGTGAGAAGGCCGGTTTTGAAGAGGCTTTTGAAGAGGATCTTCCGGCCCTGTTTTCCGGTGAGGAGATTGAACCCATAGAATCCAATGATATATTCGGATGGGTAGTAACCGCATATTATCCTATCAGGAATTCAGCAGGAAGGACGGTATGCTATGCCGGAGCGGATGTTTCAATGAAATATCTGTCTGATTATGTCAGAAATTTCCTGATTAAAACTCTTTTGATATTCTCAGGGTTTTTCACCCTGGTACTCGGGTACGGTTTATGGATATCCAGGTATAACCTGATATATCCGATCGGAAGTATGACAGGACGTACCAAGGAATTTGCCGTAAACAGTGATGACCAGAAAGCACTTGATAACAGTGTTAAAGCGATCAGGGAACTTGATATCCGGACAAATGATGAAGTAGAGGAATTGTATCAGGCGATATGCAAGATGTCATCTGATATGGCGGAGCAGGTCAGGAGCGTCAGGCATTTCGCGGCAGCGACTGCCAAAATGCAGAACGGTCTTATAATCACGATGGCGGATATGGTGGAAAACAGGGATTCCGATACGGGTGCACATATCCAGAAGACAGCTGCATATGTCAGGATCATACTTGAAGGATTAAGGGACAAAGGATATTATCTGCAGAAGATAACTCCGAACTACATTTCGGATGTGGAAATGTCAGCCCCGCTTCATGATGTAGGTAAGATAAACATATCGGATGCGGTATTGAACAAACCCGGCAAGCTCACGGACGAAGAGTATGAGATCATGAAGACTCATACTACAGCAGGAAAGAAGATAATCGAAAAAGCCATTAACACCCTTCAGGGAGAAAACTATCTGAAAGAAGCGCGTAATATGGCGGCATATCATCATGAGAGATGGGATGGAAAGGGATACCCGGAAAAACTTCATGGAGAAGTAATACCGTTATCCGCAAGGGTTATGGCTGTGGCGGATGTATTTGATGCCCTGGCATCTCCGCGAGTATACAAACCTGCATTTCCGTTTGAAAAAGCGGTTGAGATCATATGTGAAGGTTCAGGAACCCAGTTTGATCCCAAGGTAGTGGAAGCATTTATGGATAACCTTGATAAAGTCAAGGAAGTATTGAAGAAGTATACTCAGGAACTGTAACGGAGGTTTCGATAATTTATGAGTAAAAGATTTGTAAGGATGATCATGGCCGGGGTCATTATCTGCATGATGACCGCAGTTCCGCATGTTATTTCCGCTACCGATAAAGCTGACAAACACTCGTTAACGGCAGAAAAAGAGGCTGCGGCTTCAAGGGGAGGGGGCTATGCCGTTACGGGACAGATTAAGGAAACAGGATATATCTGCGAGATATATGATGCAACTAACGGGCTTCCCACATCCGATGCCAACTGCATCATGTCCGCAAGTGACGGATATATCTGGATAGGCGGTTATAGCGGGATCATCCGTTATGACGGTTCGACATTTGAAAGAATGGATCCTTCCGAAGGACTGACAAGCGGCAGGGCGATATTTGAAGACGGATCAAACAGGATATGGGTCGGAACAAACGACAACGGAGTTGTCGTTCTTAGTAAGGACCGGAATAATGTGCGCTACACGTATGAGGACGGCCTTCCTTCATCATCTATCCGTACATTTTCACAGGGTGGTGACGGTACTGTGTATATCGGTTCGACTGCCGGTATTTCCTATGTTGATGAGAGCGGTAAGATCAGAAACATAGATGATCAGAAACTTATCGACAAAACGATAATACGGCTGACAAGTGATCAAAGCGGAACAGTATACGGAAATACAAAAGAAGGAGAGATTTTTTCCATAGATGGTGGAGTTGTCACGGGATTTTATTCTTATGAAGATCTCGGATGTGAGATGATATCCACGGTATTTGCCGATCCCAATGATACGGGAAAAGTATATATAGGTACCGAGTCAAATGTCATATATTACGGAAAATTCGGCGATGATATTTCCGGGCTTAAAAAGATCAGTGTCAGTCCTGCCGAAAATATATACTGGATCACATCCGAATGCGGCAGGATATGGATAACGTCAGAGAACATAGCCGGATATATCGGTGAAGATCATGAGTTTCATGTTTTACGCAATATTCCGATGAACAATTCCATTGACATGATGACATCGGATTATCAGGGAAATCTCTGGTTTGCTTCTTCCCGACAGGGTGTTATGAAAATAGTCACCAATAATTTCCAGGACATAACTCAGGTGGCCGGAATAGATGCTTTTACGGTCAATTCAACCTGTCTTTCAAATGGCCGTGTATATGTAGGAACTGACAACGGACTGTATATCATAGATAAAAATCTGAAAAGAGTGGATAATACCTTAACAAAGTATCTGGAAGGTGCGAGGATACGCTGTATCATGAAAGATGACAGACAGAACCTCTGGTTTTCCACTTATACGAAGGAACTGGGACTTATATGCCAGAATCCTTTCGGAGAAATATCAGTTTTTACCGAGAATAACGGAATGCCGAGTAATAAGGTCAGATGCACTACCCAGGGAGAGGACGGTTCAATCCTTGTGGGAACGAATGGAGGCCTTGTCGTAATACAGGACGGACAGATAAAACGTTGCGTGGGTGGCTCGGATGTAATAGCTAATACAGTCTTTCTGACAGTCTGTGACGGAGATAACAAAGAGATATATGCCGGTTCCGACGGAGACGGAATTTATGTCATAAGTGATAATGAAACAAAGAAGCTTGGCAGGGTTGACGGGCTTACGAGTGATGTCATACTCCGTATCAAAAAGGATGCTGCTACAGGCGGATACTGGATCATAACATCCAACTCCATAGAATATATGAAGGATGGCATGATCAGGAATATCGATACCTTTCCCTACAACAACAATTTCGACATGTTTTCGGATGATGAGGGAAATATGTGGATATTGTCGTCAATGGGTGTATTTTGTGTAAAACACGAAGATCTGGTTAATAACAGCATTACGGATTACAAGATCTATAATTATGCAAATGGTCTGCCCGGCGCTCCGACGGCCAATTCCTTTTCCGATATGGATGATGAAGGAACGTTGTATATATCCGAAAGAACCGGCGTGTGCGCTGTAAATCTTGATCATTTTTATGACCAGGGACAAAGGATAAAGATAGGTATCAAATCCATCTTTTGCAATGATGAAGAGATAATACCCGATGAAAATGGTGTATATACCATTCCTGCTGTCAACGGTCGTATTCAGATCACACCGGCGGTACTTGACTATTCGATGTCAAATCCTTTGATAAAGATATTCCTCGAAGGATCCGAGAAAACTGGGTTAACATCCGAACAGAATAAGATGACTTCACTTGAATATACCGACCTTGGATACGGAGATTACAAACTTCATGTACAGGTGCTTGATAAGAGCACAAAAGGTATTTATCAGGATGAGGTCATCCGGGTTATAAAGAAACCCATGATCTCGGAACTGAGGATCGTGAGGATACTCGGGGCACTTATGCTGGCAGCAGTGGCAGGTCTGGTCGTATGGCGTGTTCTGAGCGGAACGGTCATCAGCAAACAGTATGAACAGATAAGGCGTGCCAAGGAAGAGGCTGAGAGGGCCAATACGGCCAAGTCCAGATTCCTTGCAAATATGTCCCATGAGATCCGGACACCCATAAATACGATAATGGGAATGGACGAAATGATCCTGAGAGAGGATGCAAAGGATGTTCCCAAGGGATATTTTATGTCAGTAATCAATTATGCCCTTGATATCAGAAGCGCATCAGAATCTCTGCTGGGGCTTATCAACGATCTTCTCGACATCAGCAAGATCGAATCCGGAAAAATGCACCTTGTGGAGCAGGGATATGACGTCGCGGATATGCTTCGGTCCATGATAAAAATGATAAGGGTAAAGAGCGGTGAGAAAGACCTTACATTTGATGTGGATGTAGACGAAACCATTCCCAGGCGTCTGTACGGTGATTCAGGTAAGATAAAACAGATTGTTTTAAATCTTTTGACAAATGCGGTCAAGTATACCGAAGAAGGCGGATTTACGCTCAAGGTCTCCTTAGAAGCACAGGATGAAAAAAAGTGCAGCCTGCGTTTTTCGGTAAAGGACAGCGGTATCGGGGTTAAACCGGAGGACATGGAAAAGCTCTTTACCGCATATGAGAGACTTGATGAGGAGAAGAACAGCGCCATACAGGGAACGGGACTGGGACTGGATATATCAAGACGTTTCTCCGAACTGATGGGTGGGAAACTGTGGTGTGAGAGTGAGTACGGAAAAGGGAGCGAATTTATACTTACCGTCGATCAGAAGATAGAAGAGAACCATCCTATGGGCAGGTTTGTCGAGACTGAAGATGACAGGGCAAAGGGGCCGTATGTCCCTCAGTTTATCGCACCCGATGCGGATATACTTGTTGTTGACGACAATCCCATGAACCTGTCTGTCATAAAGGGACTACTCAGGGCAACGAGAATGTTTGTTACAACTGCTTCGAGCGGAGAGGAATGCCTGAACAAGATCAAGTACGGAAGCTTCAATGTTGTACTGCTCGATCATATGATGCCCGGAATGGACGGGGTGGAGACGGTGGAAAGGATAAGGCAGGATCATCCGGATCTTCCCGTTTATGCACTGACTGCCAATTCGACACTGGGAGAAGATTTCTATGTATCCAAAGGTTTCACGGGATATCTGACCAAACCGATAGACAGCAGATCTCTTGAGCTGGCGATCATGAAGCACCTGCCGGAAGAGATGATGATGAAGCCGGAAATAACCGATGCCGCAGAGGATATTGAGTCTGTTCCGGAAGACAGGAAAGGAATATATGAAGTTGAAGGGATATCTGTAGATGACGGAATACGAAATTCCGGAGGGATATCATCATTTCTTGATTCTGTGGACCTGTTTGCGGTTACCCAGGAAGATGCTGCAGCCGTTATAAGAAGAGCATATGAGGAAAATGACATAAGACTGTACACAGTCAAGGTACATGCACTTAAGAGTTCAGCAAGGATAATCGGAGCAAATGATCTGTCCGCGCTTTCACAGAAACTTGAGGATGCCGGCAATAATAATGATATGGATTTTATCAGTGCCAATACGGAAAAACTGCTGGATGACTACAGGAGAATTGCCGCGAAGATAAGAGATATATCGGCTGCCGGGGATGATGATGGAAAAGAAGATATTCCCGAAGATGAACTTAAGGATGCATATGAGGCGCTCAGGGAACTCATTCCGCAGATGGATTACGATTCTGTTGAGATGATAATGGATAATCTCAAAGGATACAGACTTCCTCCAAAGGATGCTGAAATCATATCGAAACTTGAGAAGATGATGAAGACTCTTGACTGGGACAGCATGGAGCAGTTACTTGAACAATAATCGTTACCTATAACCGGCAGATGACATACAAAGGGGGATACATGCCTGAAAAAAGTCGTGTAACAGTATTAAGCGAAAAGGAAACATTTCTCGTGCGCGTTATGGTCAAAAAGACAAACGAGGCCGGGTTTGAGTGCGAATTTGTCAACTGGACCATAGATAATATCAATGCAAAGATCCCGGGTTCGGCGTTGGTAGTTTTGTACATGGATGATAATGTTATGCCGAAGAACGACTGTATCAGATTTCTCATTGACAAGATGGAGGATGAAGGTATACGTATGATCGTGATCGGTGAAAAGATGAATGTACAGCATGTCTGTTCGGACATTCCGGATGAGTTGATACATCGGGTAATGTACCGGCCTATCGATAATGCGAAGTATGTAGAGATCATAAGCGAACTTCTTACGAAGATCGATGCGGGAGAATTCAGAAGGAGCATACTGGTTGTAGATGATGATCCCGGTTTTTTGAATCTTGTAAGAGACTGGCTTAAAGAGACATATAAGGTCTACATGGCAAACTCCGGACTTCAGGCCATAAAAATGCTTGGAAAGAATAAAGTGGATCTGATATTGCTTGATTATGAGATGCCGGTAACAACGGGTCCGATGGTTTTGGAGATGCTTCGTAATGACGAGGAGACAAAGGATATACCGGTAATGTTTCTTACCGGAAAGGGTGATAAGGAAAGTGTCATGGCTGTGCTTGCACTTCGACCGGAGGGATATTTTCTCAAAAATATCCCCAAAGAGGATCTTCTTGAAAAATTAAAGGAGTATTTCATACTCCACAAATGACAGAAATCCACGTATTTACAGCACTTATACCATTTTTGACATAGAAACGGCTGTATGATAAAATATCGAGATAATGGGCATAAATCGTGCTTAGGGAGTTTTTGTTTTGGATAAATATGAATATCAGGTCTGTGCTGACCAGATAAAATCATTGATCAAGGAGCATCGCTTTCAGGAAGCGATGGACATAGCAGACACGATTGACTGGAGAAGGGTTAAGAGCTTCTCGATGTTGTGTACTGTCAGTGAGATATATAAGGTAACAAAGCATTATTCCGAAGCCAGGGATATTCTTCTTCTGGCTTATGAGAGATATCCCGACAGAGCCAATGTCGTATATGCACTTTGCGAGCTTGCCATAAAGCTGGATGAGCTTTCTGATGCCATTGAGTATTATCGGGAATATGTTCATTTAAAACCCCACGATACAAACAGATATGTTCTGCTGTATAAGATCTATGATGCACAGGATGTGCCCCTTGAGGAAAAGATCTCTCTTCTGGAGGAATTCAAGAGGGCGGAGTATACCGAAAAATGGGCATATGAACTTGCACTTTTGTATCATAAGGACGGACAGGAGACAAAATGTGTTGAGACCTGTGATGAACTCGCCCTCTGGTTCGGTGAAGGTCCTTATGTCCGCAAGGCTCTGGAACTGAAAATGCAGCATTCGCCCCTTACCAAGGAGCAGCAGCAAAAATATGACGGTGTTTATGATGCTCCCAAGATCCCTACAGGGGAAACTGAAGAGACGGTTCATATATATGAAACACAGTCAATGCCCGTATATGCCAAAGGAGGAAGTCCTTTTGAGACTTCTCCGATTGAAAAAGGAACGGGATCCCTGCTTTCAGGCAAGCCTGCAGAAAGAGAGTCCGACCCGATGCCTGCCCAGACGGCATCCGGAATTACCAAAACAGCAGATATCAGTATAACTCCATACAATGATGACAAGTATTCCACGATGAACCTTCAGGAAGAACTTGCCAAAAATATGGAAGAATTCTATGCAAAGGAGAGTACAGTCGTACCGACTCCTTTCTATGGGGAAACATCCCAACTCTACGATCATTCACAGGAAGAATTCATGCAGCAGCTTAACCAGGCAGGTACACCTTTTGTACAGTCTGTAAATAAGCAGCAACCGCAGCAACCGGTATATGGAGAGCCGCAGCAGCCGGTATATGGAGAGCCGCAGCAACCGGCATATGCACAGCCGCAGCAGCCGGTGTATGGAGAGCCGCAGCCGATATATGAAGAGCCGCAGCAGCCTGTATATGCGCAGCCGCAACAGCCCGTGTACGGAGAGCCGCAGCAGCCTGTATATGCACAGCCGCAACAGCCCATGTACGGAGAGCCGCAGCAGCCTGTATATGCACAGCCGCAACAGCCCGTGTACGGAGAGGTGCAGCAGCTGCAGCAGCCTGTATATGCACAGCCGCAAC
>JBGUNV010000242.1:0-3141 GCA_045117595.1 Lachnospiraceae bacterium | reverse complement strand
CGGGATCCTTATGTTTTCCACATGTACGTGTTCCGAGGCTGAAAATATCGACAATTTCAGATTCCTTACGGATGATTGTAAACTTGAACCGGTTGATTTTTATGACAGACTCCCGGAAGTGCTTAAAAATACAACTGCCCGGGAAGGTTATCTGCAGCTGTACGGTGAAGATGCCCTGACTGACGGATTTTTTATAGGAAAGTTAAGAAGACATGAGTGACCGGGCGGATATAAGATCATTTACATATGACAGGCTTGCGGATGAGATCGCATCGATGTCCGAAAGATCCTTTCGTGCCGGGCAGATTTTTTCCTGGCTTCATAACAGGAAGGTATCGTCGTTTGATGATATGACCGATCTGTCCAAGGCACTCAGAAAGTCGCTTGAAGAGCGTTACAGTGTGTATACGGCCGTACCCGTCAGGACACTTGTCTCGGATATAGACGGAACGAGAAAATACCTGCACAGGCTCCATGATGGAAATGTCATAGAAACTGTCCTGCTGCGCTATGATTACGGCAACAGCGTATGCATAAGTTCACAGGTCGGATGCAGGATGGGATGCCGTTTCTGTGCATCTACCACGAACGGACTTGTCAGGGGGCTTACGGCAGGTGAGATGGTATCCCAGGTGTATTCGGTGGAAAGCGATATCGGCGAGCGGGTCAGTCATGTGGTCGTAATGGGAAGCGGAGAGCCGCTCGATAATTATGACAGTTTCACGGATTTTGTGGATATCATAACCGACAGCAGGGGAGCCGGTATCTCGCAAAGAGCGATCACGGTCAGTACATGCGGTATAGTCCCGAAGATACGTGAACTGGCCGGACGAAAGTACGGTCTGACACTGGCACTGTCACTTCACGCCGTTACCGACGAAAAACGAAAACAGCTGATGCCGATCGCCAATAAATATCCGCTTGACGAGATACTTGATGCATGTGAGTATTACAGGGATGTAACGGGCAGGAGGATAACGCTCGAATACAGCCTTATTTCGGGAGTAAACGATACGGATGACGATATGGCGGGTTTGACCGCGATAGCGCGAAGACTCAGAAGCCATGTCAACCTGATACCGGTCAATCCGATAGAGGAGGTTTCATACCGCGCAACAGGGCCTGCGGCGGTGTCTGCTCTTAAAAATAAACTTGAAAAAAACAATATAAATGTTACTATAAGAAGGGAAATGGGGCGCGACATTCAGGGGGCCTGTGGTCAGTTGCGCCGCAGTTTCATATTATCAGACGGTTTAGGAGACCAAAATGCTTAAGACTTATTCAATGACGGATATCGGAAGAAAGAGGAAACTCAATCAGGATACCGTCTATTCCTGTGAGCATCCCCTGGGCAATCTTAATAATCTGTTCGTTGTATGTGACGGTATGGGCGGACATAAGGCAGGAGATTATGCTTCCGCATATACTGTCAAGGCTATTGAGAGAGAGGTCGAGGTCTGTGAGGACAGATCACCTATCAAGATTCTGCGCGAGGCGATCACGGTCGCCAATATCGAGATCTATGAAAAGGCGTTCAGTGAGCAGGATTTTGCCGGTATGGGAACCACGTGTGTTGCCGCAACGATAGCGGACGATATTCTTTACGTGGCAAATGTCGGTGACAGCAGACTGTATGTCATTGACAAGGAGATCACACAGGTTACCAAGGATCATTCACTTGTGGCGGAACTTGTCAGGAAGGGATCTCTTGACGAGAGCCAGGCAAAGGGCCATCCGGATAAGAACATCATAACAAGGGCCATAGGGGCGGCACCGACTGTAGAGATAGATTTCTTTGAAGTTGAGCTTGGCAGCGGGGACATAATCCTTATGTGTACCGACGGACTTACCAATATGGTGGATGATGATGAGATACTGCATATCGTCAGGTGCGGAGTCGATGCACCCGATATAGCCGAGAGTCTCATCAAAATGGCCAACCATAACGGGGGTAAGGATAATATTGGGGTCGTTATAATCGAGAATTCTTAAGGAGTCATAAATGCTTGAAGTAGGAACATTTTTAGGGGATCGCTACGAGATCCTCGAACTTATAGGCAGCGGCGGTATGGCTGATGTTTATAAGGCGAAATGTCATAAATTGAACAGGTTTGTTGCCATCAAGGTGCTCAAGTCGGAGTTTTCCTCGGATTCGAGTTTTGTATCCAAGTTTAAGGCGGAAGCTCAGGCTGCAGCCGGCCTCATGCACCCGAACATCGTCAATGTTTATGATGTCGGCGAAGAGAGGCGCATGTACTATTTCGTCATGGAGCTCGTTGAAGGCATAACTCTCAAGCACTATATTGAGAAGAAGATACGTCTTACGGCCAAGGAGGCGATCAGTATCGCCATCCAGGTATCCATGGGTATTGAAGCGGCTCATAACAACGGTATCATTCACCGTGATATTAAGCCGCAGAATATAATCATTTCCAAGGAAGGCAAGGTTAAGGTTGCCGATTTCGGTATAGCAAAAGCGGCAACGAGTAACACGGTGACAAGCCATGCTATGGGTTCCGTACATTATACCTCCCCCGAACAGGCAAGAGGCGGTTATTCGGATGCCAAGAGTGATATCTATTCGATAGGTATCACGCTGTTTGAGATGATAACAGGGCACGTTCCCTTTGACGGTGAGACAACCGTTGCTGTTGCGATCAAGCACATACAGGAGGAAATGCCTTCACCGCGCGTTTATGTTCCCGACGTACCGATAAGTGTGGAACAGATAATCTTTAAATGCTGTCAGAAGAATCCCGACAGGAGATATGCAAATGTCGGGCAGCTGATACATGATCTGAAGCATTCACTGACGAATCCCGATGATGAATTTGTCGTTATCTCGGAGCCTGCATCGGAGGGCGGGACCAAGAATATTTCCGACGCCGACAAACAGCTGATCAGGAAGCAGACTGCGATGCCGCCTGCAGATGATTATCAGTATCAGCAGCGTGTGGCAGCACCTGCGCCCCAGTATGAAAGGAGCATGCCCGATGCGGACGAAGATGATGACTTTGAGGATGTGTTCGGGCTCGGTGGCAGACGCGCCAAGAATCCCAGAAAGGATGAAGTAAGAGAACCGGTAAGAAGCAGGGATGTCCGCGACAGCAAGGATTACAAGCGTGACAAGAGGAAGGCCGC
>JBGUNV010000241.1:0-5621 GCA_045117595.1 Lachnospiraceae bacterium | reverse complement strand
TGCAGCCATTGATTTTTCTGATGTATCCGCGTCTGACGTTATGACCGCAAGAGTTGATATTGAAGCCATAGATATTGATGATCCCGTCGGCAGGATCATGAAACAGGTGTCAAGATCGCGCAAGAGCCGGTTTCCCGTATATAAGGACAGCATTGACAACATAGTGGGAGTCATGCATTTGAATCCGTTCCTTAAGGCAATGGCAAGGGCAGCATCGACGGGGACGGGTGAGGCGCCTGTCATCAGCGAGATCATGAATGAACCGTGCTTTGTATATAAGACCGCAAAACTTCCTCATGTCCTCGACGTACTAAAGGATGCGAGACAGCATCTTGCCATAGTGACAGATGAATACAGCGGGACACTCGGTATTGTCACCATGGAGGATGTACTTGAAGAGATCGTCGGTGATATATGGGATGACAATGACGAGATAGAAGAAGAGGTAGTGGAATCGAAGAATGGCGAGCTTATCGTCGACGGTGACATGCCTATAGGTGATTTTCTGGAACTTCTGGGGATCGATGAGGATGATTTTGATTATGAGTCGCAGACCGCGGGCGGCTGGGCTATCGAGTATCTGGAAGACTTCCCCAAAACCGGAGATTCATTCGATTACAACGATATGCATATCGAAGTGACCGAAGCCGGCGAAAGAAGGGTCGGAAGGCTGACTGTCATACGTCCCGTAAAAGAAGAGTGAAACATCAATATTTTGCTTGATAAACCCGTCAGGGTATGTTATATTCTATGAGTTGCAAATAAACACGTATGCTGATGGAAGGTGTGTGCCCTTTCCGGGTCACCTGTTCAGATGAAGCATACGGAAGCTTAAAACAGGAGGAATCAAAATGAGCGTTATTTCTATGAAGCAGCTGCTTGAAGCAGGTGTTCACTTCGGTCATCAGACAAGAAGATGGAATCCCAAAATGGCCCCGTATATCTATATGGAGAGAAACGGTATCTATATCATCGATCTCCAGAAGTCCGTAGGTATGGTAGATGATGCGTACAATGCCGTATCGGAGATCGTATCAAATGGCGGTACCATCCTTTTCGTCGGAACGAAGAAGCAGGCACAGGACGCTGTTCAGTCAGAAGCGGAACGTTGCGGTATGTACTATGTCAACGAGAGATGGCTGGGCGGTATGCTCACAAACTTCAAGACTATCCAGTCACGTATCAAGAGACTCAAGGACATCGAGAGAATGAGTCAGGACGGAACGTTTGATGTTCTGCCCAAGAAGGAAGTCATCGGACTTAAGAAGGAATGGGAAAAGCTCGAGAGGAATCTGGGCGGTATCAAGGACATGAAGAAGATACCCGATGCCATATTCGTAGTAGATCCCAAGAAGGAACATATATGTGTTAAGGAAGCACAGGCACTCGGCATAACACTTATCGGTATTGCCGACACGAACTGTGATCCCGAAGAACTTGATTATGTTATCCCCGGTAATGATGATGCCATAAGAGCCGTCAAGCTCATCGTATCCAAGATGGCCGATGCGGTTATAGAGGCAAATCAGGGTGAGACAGGCGAAGAGAGTGCTGAAGGTACTGATGTTGCCGATGCATCTCAGGATGAGAGCGCCCAGGCAGCAGAAGAACAGGAAGCTTAAGACTATTCCACAGGAGGAAGATACAATGGCAGATATTACAGCAGCAATGGTGAAAGAGTTACGTGAACTCACCGGTGCCGGCATGATGGATTGCAAAAAGGCACTCGGAGAGACCGACGGAGATATGGATGCGGCGATCGAGTTCCTCAGGAAATCGGGAGCAGCCAAGGCGGAAAAGAAGGCAAGCCGTATAGCAGCCGAAGGTATATGCCGCGTGGCGATGGAAGACAACAGGAAAGCGGTTGTTGTTGAGGTTAATTCCGAGACGGATTTCGTTGCCAAGAACGAAGTATTCCAGGAGTTTGTTCAGTCTGTAGCCGATACGGCTCTTGTAACAGGTCTTGCAGGCGGCAGCAACGGAGAGGATGTAGAGACTCTTCTTGATAAGGACGGTCTGCGTGATGTCGTAGTTGACAGGACTGCCAAGATCGGTGAAAAGCTTTCCGTAAGAAGATTCATAAGAGTTGAAGGAGACTGTGTTGTTTCATACCTTCACGGCGGCGGAAGGATAGGCGTTCTTGTCGCTGCAAAATGTGCAAATGTTACGCCTGAGGTCAAAGAGGCTCTTCAGAACATTGCCATGCAGGTAGCGGCACTTTCACCGAAGTTCATTTCACAGAAGGATGTGGATCAGGATTTCCTTGAGAAGGAAAAAGAGATAATCAGAGCACAGATCGAGAACGATCCCAAGGAAGCAGCCAAGCCCGACAAGGTTAAGGATGGTATGGTAATGGGACGTATCAACAAGGAAATGAAGGAGTTCTGCCTTCTCGATCAGGTTTATGTCAGAGCAGAGGACGGCAAACAGCCTGTTGCCAAGTATCTCGAGTCTGTTGATAAGGACCTTGTCATCGAGAAGTTCGTTCGCTTTGAGGTAGGCGAGGGAATGGAAAAGAAGAATGAGGATTTTGCAGCAGAGGTTGCAGCTCAGATGAATGCCTGATAAGTTCGTAAGACAGTTTGTAAAAGCCCGGTTTCGTACCGGGCTTTTTTGATTCCTGCCGTTTCACAGGACTTATGTCAAGATAGATTTTGGGCATATCTTGACATATCGGCCCATAACTTGACATACCACACAAATCATATCTTGACATTTAAGCTCGAAAAGAGTAAAACATAACTGTACATATAAATTGATATAAGAATCATCAGTATCTAAAAGGCAGGTAAGTAATGGGCTATATCAGCGTTTTTGAGGCTTCACAAAAATGGGACATGACCGAGCGCAGGATAACGATGCTCTGTCGCATGGACAAGATACCGGGCGCCAGGAAGGAAGGGAAACTCTGGATGATCCCTGACGACGCCTCGAAACCGGTTGACGGAAGAACAAAAGAAGCACATCTTACCGGGAATTCACTAAACAAAAAGGAGAACAGGAAAATGGGCAAATACTTCGGAACAGACGGTTTTCGCGGTAAGGCCGGCGTAGTTCTTACGGCGGAGCATGCTTTCAAGATCGGACAGGTACTCGGATGGTATTACGGCAAGGAGCGTCCTGCCAAGATCGTGATCGGCAAGGATACGAGAAGGTCGTCCTACATGTATGAGAATGCACTTTCAGCCGGTATAACAAGTACGGGCGGAGATGCATATCTTCTTCATGTCACCACCACACCGTGTGTCAGCTATATCACGCGTACGGAGGGCTTTGACTGCGGTATCATGATCTCGGCAAGTCATAATCCTTTCTATGATAACGGTATCAAGCTTATGAATTCCGAGGGCGAGAAAATGGAAGACGAAGTCCAGGATCTCGTAGAGGATTTCATTGACGGCAAGATTGATGATGTAAAGCCTGCCACGGATGACAGGATAGGCCGCACCATAGATTTTTATTCGGGAAGGAACAGGTATATCGGTTATCTGACCGGAATAGCTCCTGTTTCATTTGAAAACCGCAAGGTTGCCCTTGACTGTGCAAACGGAAGCTCCTGGATGATCGCAAGGAGCGTGTTTGATGCACTCGGGGCCAAAAACTATGTTATCAACAATACTCCGGATGGTGTCAATATCAACCTCAATGCCGGAAGCACCCATATCGAAGGACTGCAGAAATATGTCCGCGAGAACAAGCTTGATCTCGGTTTTGCATTTGACGGCGATGCAGACAGGTGTCTGGCAGTCGACGAGTACGGTGATGTTGTAAACGGTGACATGATCATGTATATCGTCGGTAAGCATTTCAAGAACAAGGGCATGCTTCCCGATAACACGATAGTCACGACGATAATGTCGAATTTCGGTTTGTATAAGGCACTCGATAATATCGGAATATCATATGAGAAGACCAAGGTCGGTGACAGATATGTGTATGAGAATATGAAGGAAAACAATCATATGATCGGCGGAGAGCAGAGTGGTCATATCATCTTCAGGAAATATGCGCATACCGGTGACGGACTGGTTACGGCGATCATGCTCATGACAGTTCTCGTTGAGACACAGCTTCCGCTCTCGACACTTGCAAGTGAATGCAAGATGTACCCTCAGGTACTCAAGAATGTCGAGGTCGATGACAAGGAAAAAACCCTGGAGGATCCCGAGGTTAAAGCGGCTGTTGACCGTACGGGAGAAGCTCTTGGAAATGACGGAAGAGTACTTCTGCGTGCATCAGGAACAGAGCCTGTGCTCCGTGTTATGAGTGAAGCCAGCACTTACAAGGATTGCGAGAAAAGTGTTGATGAGATCATAGAAGCGATGAAAAATTCGGGACACCTTATCAAGGTAAGATAAAAGGGAGGATAATATGCAGCTTAAGATCAATGACCTTTATGACCTGTCGCATTCAATGGCGGGTGAGTATCTGTCTGAATTTGAATATCCCTGGGAGGCACTTGAAGGGATCAAGGAACTGATACTTCAGATAGGAGCAAAGCTTCCTGCGGATGAATACGATCATCCCAAGGAGGATGTGTGGATAGCAAAGGATGCCACAATTTACCCCAACAATTATATAGCGGGTCCGTGTATCATAGGACATAAGACCGAAGTAAGACCCGGGGCGTTTGTAAGAGGATCGGCACTTGTGGGTGAAAACTGCGTGGTCGGTAATTCGACCGAACTGAAAAATGTGATTTTATTTGACAATGTCCAGGTACCTCATTACAATTATGTCGGCGATTCAATACTCGGTTACAAGGCACATATGGGTGCCGGGTCCATTACGAGTAACGTCAAGTCCGACAAAAAGCTTGTTGTCATCAATAATGAAGGCGAGAAGATAGAAACGGGACGCAAGAAGGTAGGAGCCATGGTCGGAGACCGTGTGGAGGTCGGATGTAACAGCGTCCTCAATCCCGGAACGGTCATAGGAAGGGATTCGAATGTATACCCGGTTTCATGTGTAAGAGGAGTCATCCCGGCCAACAGCATATATAAGGAAGCACGCAAGATAGTGATTAAGGAGGATAAGTAACATGAGAGTGATAGTAGCGGATACTTACGAAGAAGGTGCCCAAAAAGCAGCCGATATCATCGAGAAACTGGTAAGGGAAAACCCCACATGTACGCTCGGACTTGCAACAGGTTCGTCTCCTGTGGGAATGTACAGGGAACTTGCAAGAAGATGCAAGGAAGAAGGACTTGATTTTTCAAAGGTTCATTCGGTAAATCTTGATGAATACGTAGGACTTGAGCCTACACATGATCAGAGCTATCGTTATTTCATGGATGATAATCTGTTCAACCATATCAATATCGACAAAGCCAACACATATGTTGCAAAGGGTACGGGCGATATCGACGCGAACATCAAGGAGTTCAATGACATACTTGATAAGACCGATATCGATCTGCAGGTACTCGGTGTCGGCCCGGACGGACATCTCGGATTTAACGAGCCCGGTGCATTTCTTTATGAGAAGGCCCACAAGGAGACTCTTGAGGACAGTACAATAGATGCCAATACAAGATTCTTTGCAAGCCGTGATGAGGTTCCGCGCTATGCCGTCACGATGGGTATGGGATCGATAATGAAGGCCAAGACACTGCTCATGA
>JBGUNV010000240.1:0-6390 GCA_045117595.1 Lachnospiraceae bacterium | reverse complement strand
AAGTTCAGGAAGTCTCATCATTCCGAAACCAAGTTTCTTCGTGTTTTCACCAAAAACATTCTCCATGTCTCCTCCGCCTCTCTTTTTATTTACAGATATTTCTCTGCATCCAGCATCTTTACCGGAATATAACCGCTAGTCAAATGGTGTGAACACAATTCCCAATCCATAAATAATCATCTTTCTCCTATATCTTTATTTTCCAACTACCTGATTTATTGGATCCCTCTCGCTCAAGTACATCATCCAAAGTAAGATGTTTATACAAAGTATCTCCGCTCATAACATCAATTGACGAATGGCCTCCGGGATAATGATCTATGATTTCAACAATACCATCGAGGATTACTTCCTTGTCAGAACCATGATATCTGATCTTGAACTTCACATGATCGCCAACCGTATAATTGCGGATATCCATTTTCGGATCCGGCAGTTTCTCAGGCTCTCCGTTACCATCTGCAAATCCCCACTGCTTTGTTTCCGTATCTACCCAGATAAAGCGTTGATCTCCGATAGGATCTCCATTGCGATAAGTAGAGAAATTATCTACAGTGACAACTTCTCCATAGTAATCTGTTTTCCGAACCGGTGTGTGTCCCACAACCTGCAGATATCCTTTGGGGTACATTTCGATCCTGCCATCCTGCGGTCTGGCCCAAATCGGAGAGGCATCGCACCACAGTTCATCTCTTCGGAAACCATTGATCTTTTCAAGAAGTTCATCTATACCACCA
Organism: Lachnospiraceae bacterium; assembly: GCA_045117595.1. Lineage (GTDB taxonomy): Bacteria > Bacillota > Clostridia > Lachnospirales > Lachnospiraceae > UBA2868. Next base: position 5,653 of record JBGUNV010000240.1, on the reverse strand, counting down.
CTGAAATCCGGAAGAAAATGAGAAACAAACACTTCAGTCAATCCTGCATGACTGAAGAGAACATTATCAATCCGATGGATATAAGCGATATTACCAGCTGAAACACACTTTTCAAGTTTTGATAGTCCTTCAATCACTACCCGCCTTGCATAATCAGAATATCCTGATTCGCGAGCCTCCCAGATGTAACTCACGTCATGATTTCCATAGCAGAGCAGAAAGTTCGGATGTCGATTTATGAATCTCTCAAGCGCATCAAATGTCTCCGAATACAATCCCAGGTTCTTTTCCTGATCCCAGTCATCTACGAGATCTCCCAGACAGACGATTTTATCATATTCACTTCGAGAAAGGAGTTCTTCTGCTTTGTCGAACATCCAGGGCTTCAAATGGACATCCGGAATTACAAAAACCTTACTCATTGCATATCATCTACCCTTCCACATCACTCTCTTACTCTTAAATAAATATAGCAGAAAGTCTTCCTGCAACCTCTTCTGTAGTTACTCCATAGTTGATCAGTGTGTTAACATCAAACGGCTCATTCTCCAACCTTGAAATAAAATCTGTAATATCTTTTAAAACAGCAGCCGGTAATCCTTCGGTTCTTTCCACTTCCATTTCAACGATTAAAAATATTAAGTCCAGTTACCATACATACTCCTTTAGCATTTCATTTACTGATGCCTCCACCCTTTCATCGTCCATCTCATCTCTGATAGAAAGCATCACGCTTAAGGGATCCTGAACATCTTTTTTTATCTTGTCAATAATATAGCCAAGTTCGAAAACACGGCATCCAGTATCTTCGCCTCGTCCTACCTGCTTCATATCCCTAATACCGGATGATGCGATTCCCTTCTTCTCGATCGCATATGTTGGATAATTGTTATCAGCAAGCATGGAATACTCTGAAAGGGCAGATATTCCTGCCTTTACAGGCAGCTTTACATCCTCTTTCAGTTCAAACACTTTTATGACCGGGTTTCTCATTAGCGGGCGGAACCGTTCCCATGCTTCTTTATCACCTTTGCGGATCGTAATGGTACGGCGCCGATTCCGAATCTCTATGATTCCTATATCCATATATTCCATCTCATCAAAGCTCTTGCTTATCGCCATTTTGGATACATCAAGATGCTCCGCCAATTTAGAGACGGTATCATGGTCGTACCCTTCATATAATCCCTGGAGCAATATGCGTTGTGTCAGGAAAGAAATCTGATGAACCGGCTTGAGTTCTCTTTGTTTCTTTCCCAAAAGGAGCCCCATAAACGGAAGGTACACAGTATCATTACGGATCACGAAAGGAATTCCCTCCTCCGTCATCTTATCCTTTGAGTAGAGCGAAGCTTTTTCCAAAAATACTGCAACATTCATTTGCTGTTTTTGTTCCAAAAAGGCTCGATTCTTCCTGATTTGGCTAAGCCTTACATTCGTTTGGGGCTGCAAGGCTATCCATTCAACTCCGCCTGAGTTTACTTTGTAAATAACATAAGTCCCTTTAAATAAAAGCGGGAGATGATCATATAATTCTGTAGCCTCGACTAATTTAGTATCCATATGAAGCATTTCAGTAAGATATTTTTCCATAATGCATCCTTTTTTAATTTGTAAACCATTTTCATTTACAAATCAAATATAGCATACTGATTGGAATAAATCAATTAAAATCGCGGCTTGCTTCGTAAAGGCACGGTTCATACAATATTGTGATCATCTATATACACCTGCTCTCCAAAGAAATCTATTATCTGCTTCACCGAAACCGGAAAGAAGTTATTGGCATCTACGCCAACATCATATCGTCTGATGCCTTCTGCTCGATTTTTTTCATTATATTCCATGCGTGCATGGATATGACCGTGCAGCTGGTATCCTCCGCTGCTCTTCTTCGGCCAAGACAACATCGGATAGTGCATCAACGCAAAGTTGCGTCCTTCCACAGAAATCTTCATAAAATCCTTTATATCCTCAAAGAGTCGCGGATCATATTTCTTATCATGATTCCCGACTATCAGATATTTCTTTCCATTCATCTTTCTGATCAAGTTATCCGCATCTTCGATCTTCATGTGATACTATTTTTATGTTACTTTTTCGTCAACGGATTATAAGTAACACGCCCCACAAAAAATAAAGAAGCAGGTGTGTTAAACCTGCTTCTAAATCGTGTTCTCTTTATTTGGTCGTAAATTGGTCGTAAATCTTTCTTCCGCATTACTAAAACCATTGATTTTACTTGCTTTATTTATCGATGTTTTTCAGCGTCGGGATTTCTTTTGAAAAATGCTCATGTCGTGTAAATCCGCTTAAATCCGACATTTTCTCAAATCCCTTTTGCCGATTTCGTCTAAATCCGTCTTAATCTGAACACCAAAATGTGTTACTGATGTGTTAATCGGCTGATTTCTCCTGCGTTATGGTTTACGATACCTCTGTACCGGAATCATCCATCAAGGACTCTTCCTAAATCACATCGTTATCGTTTAATTTCTTAAATACATCCTGCTTCTTCTGCTCCGATACTTCGGCATATATATCCAGTGTTGTCTGGATGTCCTTATGCCCCATAACGGATTGAATTACCTTAACATTGGTTTCGTTCTCGCAAAGCCTCGTACAAAATGTATGTCTTGTAATGTGGCAGCTAAAGCGAGGAATAATCAGAGGCTCTCTGTTCTCCTTTACCGCTTTCAATTCTTCCCTGCAGTTATAGTCATCAACAATTCTCTTGATCTGTCTGTTGATTCCTGCAGGGTTGTGCAGATTACCAAAGCGGTTGCAGAAGATAAAGCCACTCATACCACCAAGCTCGACTACATTATGATAGCCATACTTCTTCTGGTTCTCCTTTTCAAGCTTCAAAGCATCCAAAACCTTATTAAGCATCGGGATAGTTCTTTTTCCCGCCTCCGTCTTAGGTTCGGATACTTCAAACTCACACTTGAAGGAGTTATCAGACCTCGGATAGTATGATACGCTGTGGTTCACGCTGATCTCATTCTTTTCAAAGTCAACGTCCTTCCACCTGAGACCAATGATTTCTCCCACTCTACACCCTGTCCCAAACATTACTACGAACAGTGGCTTCCATCGAATGTAATCAGGCTCGTCGATAAAATCAAGAAACGCCTGCTCTTCTTCAATCGTCAACGCATGACGCATATCAGACTTTCCAAGCTTCTTTTTAAGCTCTGCCATCACTCCGTCCGTCGGATTATTTCTTATAATATCGTCACGGACTGCGAGTTGAAATGTGGGATGAAGCACTGAGTGAACTGAATCCACCGTATTTACACTTAATCCCCTTCCTATCAGGGCATTATAAAAGAGCAGCACATCGGAGAATTTAACATCCCCTACTTTCTTCTTACCGAAACCATTCCTTACATATCGGTCATAGGTATATACATAATTCGACATCGTAGTTCCGCGAAGGTGCCCGGCTTTGGTCGAGATGTAACGGTCAAAAACATAATTCACATCCGCATGACCCTGGACATATATATCAAGCCCATCCAGCTTATCTTTCTCTATCCGCTTCTCACGTTGTCTCAGTTCATGCAAATCCTTAGAATAGATACTCTTCCGGTTTCCGAACTGATCCGCATAAGTGTAACGGTAAAGGTTCCTTTCCTTCTCGTAGCTCTCGCCCTTATGCAATACCCTCCCTTTGGAGTCTTTTCTTGCTTTTGCCATTCTTCTTTCCTTTCCTGTGAAGATTGGAAAGAGCATTTTGCAAAACTACGCCTTGGCGCCAATAGCTATCCTTACACCCTGACGTATGATCTCTGTTATGGTCTGTCCGCTTTGGTCTGCACGCTTCTTCAGCTGTTCGTACTCTTCGTCCGTAAATCGAATCGAAATCTTGTTAGCTTTCGGCTTCTCGATCTTTGGCCTACCCATCTTTGCCAAATCAGCGCACCTCCTTTCAGCTATTTACCATTATATTTTCTGTCCGTCAGAATGTCAAGGACTTTTTGCCATGCAAAATCTCTTTCATTTCTCAATACTTCTCTATATACTCATCCATAATAGTGCTGTCCACGAGTACCAAACCTTCTTCTCTGCGGATCGCCTTTGCTGTCTTTGCCAGTTTTCTAACACTGCTTACACTGATTCCGTACATAAATGCAGCCTGCTCATAATCCAACAAATGCCTGCCCCTTAACTGCATACGTCGTTGCACCTCCTGCAATACCTCATGCGTTATGTAAAAAATCTCATTACCCATATGGCACTTCACAAGTTCCTCAATGTCTTCCATTTGTCACCCCTCCTATAAAAGTCGGTATGCATTCAAAAACTTTATGTCTTACTATGAGTATCTTATCTTCTCTATTCGATACCCGTAATTTTCGTTATACCAAATCGTCTAACTTCAATCGCTGTACATCGGCGCTCCGCTTTGCCGTCATAAATTTTGGATTGTCCAGTTTTTCCATAAATGATGTAGCGTACCTCGAAATTGGATAACGCACTCTCTTAAGGAAGGCGATATGCACTAAATCTTATTTCATACATTCTTCTCTTTACGGCATCTGCATTCATTACGACATCTCTTGACATACTCCATTGCATTGGAGTACGGTATTATTGTGATTTTTCACCATCAAGACAGTTGTTTAGTTTGACCCATCCAGTTAAACTTCCCGGCTCGCCTTCGCCCTCATAGTAGGCCATATTTCGGTCCGTCAAAAGAACGTCTACTGTGTCGTAAATGCCATACTGTAGAATAGCGAATGCATCACTAGGTGTCATTGCAAAGAAAGGAGTTGTTGCATTTACTATATCTGGATAGTAAAGATAATGGTTTGCAACTCTTCCATCCTTATAAAACTTAGCTTGATTTACGGGTTCTATCCAAATGTAATGTAATTTTTTCATTTTCACTTTCCGGAGGTATGTGTATGAAAGTACGTCTGCCGCAACTACAACCTTTAACAGCAAGTCTTTTCCAGTGCAATCAGGATATGGAACATTTTCGAGTAGCATATAACCATATTACATTTGATGTAGTTTATGATGTCTCACAAGTCCCTTATGAACTTCTGATTGGTGCAGTCGGCCATCAGTGGGCATCTGTTGTTCAATTGGAAAGAGGATACAACGCCTCCATGCCTGATAACGATTTTTATGCCCTTTGTGACCTTCTCGAATTGCGCCCAGGTCGTGGCGTCTTTACCTCTGTTATTTTTCTCCAATATATAGCGAATCACGCTCCAACCGCTTGCCATCCGCATATCGTGCCCATCAATGTCATACGTCAAGCACGCCCTGTTGCTCCAGATTCTGACGGAGTAGTCCGCGACATCTTCTGTGGCTGGAACGATCACCTTCAAGACGGCAAAGTTGCACGCAACTTTGATAAGACCGAAAAATATTTTGGTGCTCATGTAGCTGAATATTGCCGAGAACACAACATCAGTTCGCGTTGGACATACGACCACGGACAAGAGGTTAATCCCCATTACCCATCCGGTTATCATCAAATATGAGCATATATCCTCTCTGCAACCACCTCTGTCTTCACCCATCCCCTATTATTCCATCTGAACTGCGATACCACGACCACTGTGCGATTCGATACAAACCTTTCGTTCTCCTACTCAATAGCCTCTATGGACTACTAAATATGCTGAATTTGTTT
>JBGUNV010000239.1:0-2884 GCA_045117595.1 Lachnospiraceae bacterium | reverse complement strand
AAGGCTGATGAGTGTGATGTTCCGGATTATTGTCAGGAGTACCTCGAGAAATACAAGGAATCTCTTATGGAGGCAGTTGCCGAAACGAGCGAAGACTTCATGGAAAGGTATTTTGCAGGTGAAACTTTCTCTGATGCGGAGATCCGTTCGGCACTCTATGCAAATATCAATGACGGTACGATCGTTCCCGTTACGATGGGTTCGGGTATAATGTGCCGTGGCGTCTACACTCTTATGGATGATATCATCAAATATTTCAAGAGCCCTGATCAGAGAGCCCTTAACGGTATCAACCAGAAGACCGGTGAGATATTTGAGGCGAACTATGATTTCTCCAAGCCCAAGAGTGCATATGTATGGAAAACAATTGTGGATCCGTTCATCGGTAAGTATTCACTGATCAAGGTCTGCTCCGGCGTGCTCAAGAGCGACGATACTCTTTATAACGCGGATAAGGGCAGTGAGGAACGTATCGGTAAGCTTTATATCCTTCGCGGCAACAAGCCGATAGAGGTATCTGAGCTTCAGGCCGGAGATATCGGTGCGCTTGCCAAGCTTACAAGCGTCAAGACAGGCGATACTCTGTCAACAAAGGCAACTCCGATCCAGTACCCCAAGACAGAGATCAGCAAGCCTTATACATATATGAGATACAAGGCCAAGAATAAAGGCGATATCGACAAGGTCAGTTCCGCACTTGCCAAGATCATGGAAGAGGATCAGACGATCAAGAATGTCAATGATGCCGAGAACAGGCAGACACTCATCTATGCGATAGGCGATCAGGCTATCGAGATAGTAGCGAGCCGTCTGGCAAATGTATATAAGGTTGAGATTGAACTCGAAGAGCCCAAGGTCGCATATCGTGAGACTATCAGGAAGAACTCCGATGTTGAAGCCAAATACAAGAAGCAGTCGGGCGGTCACGGCCAGTACGGTCATGTTAAGATGAAGTTCGAGCCTCTTGGAGATATGGATAAGGCGTATGAATTTGAACAGATAGTTGTAGGCGGTGCCGTTCCCAAGAATTACTTCCCGGCTGTTGAAAAGGGTCTTGCGGAATCCGTACTCAAGGGTCCCATGGCTGCTTATCCGGTTGTCGGTGTTAAGGCAATACTCTACGATGGATCTTATCATCCTGTAGATTCATCGGAGCAGGCATTCAAGATGGCTACGATCCAGGCATTCAAGAAGGGATTTATGGAAGCAGGTCCTGTTCTTCTTGAGCCTATCGCATCATTAAAGGTCACTGTACCCGATCAGTATACGGGAGACGTTATGGGTGATCTTAACAAGAGAAGAGGAAGAGTGCTCGGTATGAATCCCATAGGCGGTGGCAAGCAGGTCGTTGAGGCTGAGATCCCCATGACGGGATTATACGGTTACTGTACCGTATTAAGGTCAATGACGGGTGGACGCGGTGTTTATGAATACGAATTCGTTCGTTATGAGCAGTGTCCTTCGGATGTACAGGAGAAGGAAGTTGCCGCAAGAGCAAGCAAACTTACCGATGAGGGCGGTGAATGATCTGATCATTCGTACTGTCAGAAGATAATAAGGAATCCCGCTTCTTATGAGGCGGGATTCTTTTATGTGAAAACAGATCATGTGTTCAGGGTTGTCTTAAATGATGATTCAGGAACTGACGACCATGTTACGACCGTTTTCCTTGCCCCTGTACAGACGTTTATCGGCAATATCGATCAGTGTCTTGACCTTGGATGAAGAAAAATAGGTTGAAACTCCGAGCGTTATTGTCACATGCAGAGCCCGGCCTTCATAATTGAATTCATATGCCTCTATGGCGGCTCTTATCCTGTTTGCAACTTCTATCGCCGCATCCTGAGTATCATTTATAAGTATCAGGAATTCTTCTCCGCCCCATCTGCAGGCGCTGTCCTTCGATCGGATCTGTGCGGTTATGATCTTGCTGATATTCTGTAAAACAAAATCCCCGCAGTCATGGCCGTATGAGTCGTTGAAATTCTTGAAATGATCTATATCTCCCATGATGAGACTGTACGGTTCATCATTGATTATGGCATTTCTGTGCGTATTTGTGAGCCTGTCATTCATACTCCTTCGGTTAAGGAAATGCGTGAGAGGGTCATAACTGGCCTCATCCTCAAGCCGTTCCTGTTCGGTTTCCATACGAAGCTGCATTGAATTTACTTCTACCGCAAAAAGTGCTGAGAAAAAGAAATTCAGAACAAGACCTATGATGATATTGATATATGTGAAAAATATCCTGAACCCTGCAGGACAGTCGGGATATACCGGCTGGATATAGTGGGCGAGTGTCAGGATTATCATATATGATGAAAATACGACACCTGCAGTAACAAAAGGATACAACAGCTTCCTCTTAAATGATACTATCGAAAAAGCAAGATAGAACGAGATGGGTATAAGTGCCGTCAGATAGAACATGAAACCGTAATTCCATCCGACCATTATGGTAGCAAGACATGAATGAAGTACCACTTCGGCAACGACAATGAAGAAAAGGCGGTTAAGCTGCTTTATATTGGAAATAACCCTGGAACAGTAAAAATATAAAATGACAACAGCAGTGTTATATATCCCCATGAAGATCACACCCATGATATAAAATGCGACCATAAAGATAAAATGAATAACAGCGCTACCTGTAAGTATCGTCGAATATCTGACAGCATCGTAATTGGTCTGGGAATCACCGTAATGAGGGTATAAAAGCTTTTCTAGCATGGCTGCCTCCAATATGATCATAATTATAACATCTTTTATATCCAATATCTATCAGATTGTGGTTTTTGACAGCGTAAATTTACACTAGGAAAAATCAGATATAAAGAACCAACAGATCTGTGAATCAGATATTAATCAAGATCAGAGACTCTTA
>JBGUNV010000238.1:0-3695 GCA_045117595.1 Lachnospiraceae bacterium | reverse complement strand
AACCTTCTGTCAATGGTACTGTCTCCGCAGGATGTCGAGTGTATGATCATAACCGTGGCCTCACTTGAGGGAAAGCTTGTGGATGTTGTGGAACATATCGCAAATAAGATGCCGATCCCGAGGGACCATATCATTATCCAGACATATGAGGAGAGTATATATTACTATCTTCTTCATCAGCCCGAGGATCTCTGGGAAAGGGATGTTGTTGTATTTGATTATTCCGGTCCGTACCTTAAAGCATATGAGATGTGGATGAATCGGGGAACGGAACCTGTTGTTGCATTTGTCGACCGTACGGATTTTAAAGAGATTAAAATGCCCAAGTTCATGATGAAGGAAGAGGAGTCCGTTGAGAAGGCCGACCGCATCGATGAGATGGTACTTCAGATCAGTCATGATTATTTCGCGAACAAGACCGTTGGCACGGTGTTTCTGCTCGGCGAAGGATTTGAGGGCAACTGGTGCAACAAGACACTGAAGTTCATGTGCATGGGCAAGCGTGTGTTCCAGGGCCGTAATATGTATTCAAAAGGCGCATGTTACTGTGGCAAGGACAAAGTTCAGCCATGCGACCTCAACAGAAAATATGTGTTCCTGGGTCCGGATAAGCTCAAGTTCAATCTGGGACTTAATATGTTTGTTGCAGGTAAGGAAGAATACATCGCCGTCGCAGATGCCGGTGAGAACTGGTATGATTCGGGAGTAACCTATGATTTTGTACTCGGAGGAGATCGTATGGTGCCGCTTATCCTGACGCCGCTTGACGGCAAGGGCGCAGAGACCATAGAAGTGGATCTTGCCGGACTTCCGGACAGACCGCCGAAGGCTTCCAGACTTCGTCTTACGGTATCCTTTGAATCCGAGAACAGGATGCGTATAGAAGTGTTGGATCTCGGATTCGGAGAGTTCTACCCGTCAACCGGGAAAAAGTGGGAAAAGATCATAGAATTCAGTTAGAGAGTGATTTATGGCAGCGGAAATGTACATGTGCCTCGGGGCACTTTCCACAACTCCATATTTTCTGTCAGGGCTTGGAGTAAACATCTACTCCATGGATGAACTGTGTTATTATATGTGCGTAAACGCCTATATCCTTGACAATGACCTTATAGATGTCAGGCTGTGTGATTATATGCGTGATAATCTTGAGATGCCCGAGCTTGCCTCAAAGCTTCGCAAAATGATCAAGGCAAACAAGACACTCGGTGAGATGGTCACGACCATCCTCGTTGATACCAAATACTGCAACGAGGAGGAAATTGCAAGGATCAAGCAGATCCTTGTTGATAATGCATCACTCTCATTTGCGGCCAAGCGTAAGGTCAGGGGAGATAATCTTCTGGTTGCCAATAAATACCCGAGGGCGATCGAGGAATATCAGTATGTTCTGTCCGTCCTTGATAAGGAGGAGGAACCGGAACTGTACAGTTCGATACTGCATAACGTGGGATGTGCATATTCGATGATGTTCCTGCTCGACAAGGCTGCAGACTATTTCAAGCAGGCATACGACCTTGACGGATCGAGAGAAAGCCTGATCGATTTTCTCGTATGCCTGAGACTATCTGCCAAGAAGGAAGAGTATGACCGCCTCGTGGTCAGAAACGGGTACGATGAGAGAATGGCTCTCGAAGCTATGAGAGTCATAGCATCCGCAAGGGAAGCACAGATAGAGACTCCCTACGGGGACGCGATGAAGGATATACTTGACCTTCGGGATGCCGGAAGGATATCAGAGCTGTACAGGGTTCTCGATGAGACTCTCGACAGCTGGAAACTGGACTACAGGAGAATGATGGAATAAACAGATGGGATTGATCAACTGGTTAAAAGATCTGTTCGGATTCGGTGAAGACGATTTCGACGACATAGAGCTGAACTTTTCTTCGGAATCAACGGAGTCTCTGATGGAGTCTCTGGCGAATGTTTCGAAGAAGAGACGTACGCTCAATATGAACGACAAGGCACAGCGGGAGCAGTATGTCAGGGAATACTGTGATATGATGGCCGTTGCCTCCAAGGACGTTGAAGCCCAGAAGATCGAATACCAGCAGGTAACGCAGCGCCTGGCGGATCTGGAGGAACTGGACAAACTTCCGATGGCTGACAGGAGCCAGGTCAGGATACGAGCCAAGAAGATCATAAGCATTGAGCAGGAAGAAAGCGGATACACGAGACCTGCCAAGAAGATCACCGAAGCCCAGTTCCGTGAGATGGAACGTATGGCCGATGAGATCCCGGATGTGATCGAAAAGCTTAAAAAGGATGAAGAATATCAGATGACGGTACGCCGTGACCTTAATCTGCTTGAAGGCGAAAAGGGTGCGGTGGCCTATCAGCGCAAAGAAGAACGCTCAAAGGCACGTACAGCCAAGAACGTGGCATTTGTTGCTATTTTTGCTGCGGTTATGGCTGCGGCGCTGATGTTTGTGATAAATCAGGCAATGCACGTGAAGGTTGAACTGGGATATACCATACTCGCGGGAGCGTTTGCCGTAGCCCTGACAGCATCATTTGTGATGTATCAGAACGCCCAGAGCGGGATAGCAAGTTCGAACAGAAAGCTCCGCAAGGCCATAAGCGTTCAGAATACGGTTAAGATCAAGTATGTGAACATTACGAACGTTCTTGATTATAATTATGCAAAATACAAGGTCATGAATTCGTATGAACTGGCCTATATCTGGGAGAAATACAACGAAGAGAAGGCAGCCCGTGAACATGATTCGGATATAGCCGAACGTATGGATGAGGCCAGAAGGGAACTGTACCAGATACTCAAGCATTATCATATCAACGATCCTTCCGTATGGGTATATCAGCCCGGGGTGCTCGTATATGACGAAGAGGCCAAGGATATAAGGAAACAGTTGATAGTACAGCGTCAGCGCCTGAAGAAGGGAATAGATTTTGAGATGTACAATCTCGAGACAGCCAAGAAGGAACTGGAAGCGTTGGTTCGAGAATACCCGAAATATGCCGAGGACATAATTGCGGTAGTGGGAGAATATGAATAAGACCGGGAAAGTAACGATCGCTGCGATCTTTGATTATATTGCCCCTTCGATCATTGTAGGGGCTCTGTTTATGATAATACTTGCGCTTAACGGCGAGTGGCCGTTTGGCCGGGACACTATCGACTATTACGATATGGCGCAGTGGTCAGATCTGTTCTATTACCATAACTATGATGAACTGAGGGGCCTCAAATCTTTTGTATATGACTGGTATCTGAATCTGGGACGTGAGATACCGGGATTGTCTGAACCGTCTGTATTTGATCTTCTGTTATATCTTGTCCCGAGGGATCTGTTTCTGGAATGCTCGTCTTTACTGATGGCTGTCAGGATCATGGCAGCTGCTTTTTCCATGAATCTTTTTGTCAGGTATATAAATAAGGGAATGCCGTTTTTCTACAGGATGATGATAAGTGCGGGGTACGGACTGTGCGGCTTTGTGCTGGTCAATTATACCATACAACAGTGGCTTGATATGGCGGCTCTGGTTCCTTTTGTTCTCATGTTTGCGCAGAAGTGTCTGAAAACGGGTAAGTTTGCCGGATTGTCGATAACGATATTTCTTATCATGATCCTGGATTATTATTTTGCGATACAGATGCTTATGTTTGTATTTCTGATAGGCGGGGCTTATTACATTTGTCTTGGACGGCCTTCGAAAAGAAGGCCGGAAAA
>JBGUNV010000237.1:0-5352 GCA_045117595.1 Lachnospiraceae bacterium | reverse complement strand
ACGAGCATATATGTACATAAAGCATGTTCACGATGATCATGACCACCGCCGACATTACCGTACGCGTCTCCACAAGTGCCGGAAGGTTTGTCAGGAAACACACGACCGAATCAACAACATAATATGTGGCAAACGCATAACGAAGTTCAAAATGATCCTGCCATGCCCCCGTGAACGGGTCATAAACATTTATCATATTTGTATCTACATTTGTCGAAACGCTTGCTACATAATATGCCGCATCCAATGTAAAGTTATATGTCGATATGACAAGCACGACCGATATGACCGTTACGATCACAAAAGCCGCTGTAAATCCCTTTTCCCTGCGTGCTTTTTCCAGTATCCGGCACAGCTTGCGATACCAGTCCTTTCCGAACATGAAGGCGGATGCGGCAAGTATGATACCACACGGGATGATCCAGGCTTTTGCCAGTGCATCAAGCGGTCTGTAAGTGAACATGAACGGCATGCACAGTACAAAGAACAGGGCATAATACGCAAAAAACCCGACGGTTATCGTGACTGCCGCCGACCAGTTTTCCTTCCTGCGTACCGTAAAGAAGCTCCCGAATGCAAGATACATTATAAAATTGACGATCAGTACCGCAATGGCTTTGATGATTATCATTCAGCGTTTACTATCTCTTTCCTGTCTATAACATATATCCTGTCTGCATCCACCGTATGCGACCCGGTAATCTTTTTCATCGCACCGGCATTTTCCTCATCGTCTCCGTATACATACCAGTTTGAAATATGCGTTCCGTATCTGGTTATGAACAGCTCGATCTCATCGGCGTTCTCGCTACTGCCGCCTCCGACAAAAGACAGCGAACCGTCACTGCCTTTTATAAGATATCCCTCAACCTTTCCTTCATCGGTCACAAATTCATACAGGCTGCATCTGTTATTCATATCCGTCTGAAGATTGACGGTAGCATCATACAGCATGTTTATCTTATGGTTCAGGAAAAGGACCACTCCTATAAGCGCCAACGTTAGTACGCCGAGTGCGATCGCCAGATTCCTTGCATTTACCATCTTGTGTGTGTTCATGTCCCATTCCTCCGAAAGTTCCCGGTTTTCCTCGCTTTTCTCCGTATTCCCGTCATCGGGTCTGTTCTGTATGTATCCGATCGTTATGACCGCTGCAATGTTCAGCAGTCCGTGTATGACAAATACCCATATCCCGAACCAGGACAACAGAAGGTTTGTCTGTGTCAGGCACTCCGACTGATATCCCCACACGTTCAGCACACAGATCGCCACATATGCTGTGATCCTCGTACGCCTTGCGGAACATACGGTATTTATCAGCGCGATATAGCACAGGCCGTATAACGTGATCAAAGGTGCCGGCAACAGCGTGTACATGATCCTCATGGGATGTATGCCGGTAACGTTTGCAATGCACCCGATAAATACCATCATAGGATCCGAACATAACACCTTTCCGCTGTCATAGACGGCCGTTGCAATACCGGTGTGCCTTATCGGTCCGATCCCTCCGTATCGAAAATACATTGCAGCAAATACGGCCAGTACGACCGGGATCACATAAACTGCCATCTCGCCTGTATCACCTATCGCAGGCCGGTATGGTTCATACCGCACGGTATCATCCGAACGCGACCTTACGATAACGCCGGATACGCCCGCTGCCAGGATCATCGCTGATGCAACGTACAGACATACGGCCGCTGAAGTATTTAATATGCCGCATAACGTGCTTGCGATCAATGCTGTCAATATCGTCATGCACCCGCCGAATGAGATCCTGAATATCATCGAAGGTTTTGCACGGCACGCTGACATGACCACATCACCCCATGCTCCTATAAAAACTGCCGGTATAAAAAATATGATAAAAAATGCTGCAACCGTCATCAGGGAGCATTCACCTCCCTGTAAACACTGCATGTATCAAGCTCAAGAACCGTTTCATACCCGCACTTTGTAATAGCAACCTCAGGCCATATGTCATCAGATAACACGACATAATCACATCCAAGCCTTTTGGCGGCATTCGATACCTTTCTCATATCCGGGTGAACGGTTGACAGTTGTGTATATATCAGCCATTCGTCTTCGCCGAGATGACTCAGGTCACCGTCATACGGTTCCTCATACGCCAGATCATACGCTGAAGAAAAGCTTTCAAAATAAGGTCCGTATCCGGGCATGACCAGAACGGTCGGATGATCCGCGTCCTTTACTATGAACGATGCAGCCTCTGCCATATCATCGGGTATATGCATCTCGTTGCCCGCTCTTTCAAAATCTCCCTGTAAGTACACTGCGGAACCGGAATATACAGCCGCAAAAAGGCACAGAACGGCAGTAAACACTGCAGCACCGCCCCTGTACAGTCTGCGATCCGTCTTAAGCGACAGGGCATGATCTATTGCAGCAGCCATAACAAACGATATGGCCGCCAGTACGGAAATGCCGACAGCGCCTGTCCCCTGTTTCCTTTTTGAATACAGAAGATAAAGTACGATAAGTGCGGCGGCGAAAAGCACCATGACAGATCCGGTACCTCTGAAAGACGTGAACTCTCTATGCAGTTCGTCTAGCAGTCCTCTTACCATTCAGTTACCTTCGGAATGTTTTCCGCCTCTGTTACAGCAGTATCCGATAACGATCATCAGGATATAGAAATATGCCATGATATATACCGGAAAATAATACTTGAAATATGATGCCGGAGCCAGTATGAACACTATGAACCAGTGACATATCAGACCTCCGGATACGAAGAAGTCAAACCACCTTTTTCTTATAAGGCTGTATATGAAAAAAACGGCGATAAATATGACCGGGATGAACAGGTTATATGAAACCGATTTAACTATGCTTATACCAAACGATACCAGCTCTCGCAGACCCGTTCCCGAAAACGTCACCTTGAACGGAAGGGCACTGTAACAGAATGCTCCCCATCTGGTCCTGAGAAACACATCCGGATTATTGATGATGATCCTGCGTACAGCCTCGGTAAACTCCCAGTACTGTGTATAATCCGCGTCTTCTCTTACCCCTCCGAATTCCTCCTTGATGAGTATGAGAACATCCTCATAGTTGATATCTTCATAATATGCGTTTATCGCCTCGATCGACTCCAGCGATATATATCTGTCCACCGCCTCAAGATCTGCGCCGTTCTTATCCGTATCAAGACCGTTCCTGTACATGTTTGTTATCGTATACGCATAGAACGGTTTCATCCTGTCATTTGCGGCCCCTCCAAGATTCTCCGATCCTAATCCATTCTGTGGGATCGACAGCACATACTGGATACACAGATAACATACTATCATAAATACCGCTGCCTTTTTATCCCTGAATCTCATATATACGATCATGAGCAGTATCGGGATCAGCACCAGAAGATATATGCCCTCGGTCCTCCACTGGGTGAGCACCGCTCCCGTAAACATAAGTAAGATTGCCGCAGGCCATGTGATATCCTTCTTCTCGAGACGATCAAAACAGAGTTTGACAAACAATGTGAGATAGATCAGAAAATACACGGGCAGCCTGTGTGCACTGGTCGTATATGCGATCAGCGGATACAGCAGGAACAGGATATACATGAACATACCGGCTTTTTTTCCGAAATAATTCCCTGACCGGTAAACACAGTAACCTATGACTGCAAGTTCGATCAGAACCTTCATAATGATCGGGCCCGTTTTAACCGGGAAAAGCATAAATGATACAATATAATAATACACGGTCATGTAATTGAACCATGTGTCATGGATCAGCCCGATCGCATCAGCTGCAATGGCATATTCATCATTTGACAGAAACCCCTCCGGCAGTTTGACAAACAGAATGACAGCCATTACGGGAAGGTAGAATGCGGCATACTTCAGCATTTCTCCAAGAGCCTTTGCAGTCTCATTCTTTCCCCAAATGATCGTAAACAGACCGTAAAAGACTGCGTATAACAGAGCGAACATCAATATCTTGCATATGCAGTAATCCGTTACCGCCAGCGAAAATCCGTCCGATGAGCGCGGTGGAAATGTAAACACATTCCTGTCGGTAACAAACGTGATACTTCCGACTATGGCACAACATGCTGCCGAAATCATATTCAAAAACAAGCGCGAATCTCGTTTCATGAGTATCCTGTCCTTTTATATCCGATTTCATTTGCAATTAAAATCAATGATAAGTATACTATATTTTGGACCATGATGATAGGGTCAAGCACCCGGGAAAGGCAGGGAATGTCTAATGAAAAAGATCATTGTGACCGGAAGCAACGGTCAGTTGGGACGGGCTATCGGAGAACAGTTCTCAACAAGCAGAGAGTACGAACTGATAAATACGGATTTCGGTGTTTCCGGCATCCGTGATCTGGATATAACGGACATTGACAGTGTCATGACACTGATCGATGAAGCAAAACCTTATGCGGTGATAAACTGCGCCGCCCATACGAACGTTGATGCCTGTGAAGTTCAGGTTGACGCGGCCTACCGCATCAATGCCATCGGCCCGAGGAACCTTGCCATAGCAACTGCGCGCGCGGGCGCAAAGCTCATACATATATCAACGGATTATGTGTTTGCCGGCGATGCCGACCATCCCTATACGGAATTTGATGCTCCCTCTCCCAAAGCGATGTACGGGATCACCAAACTTGCCGGTGAAAACTTTGTCAGACAGTTTGCGGACAGATTCTTTATGATCCGTACTGCCTGGTTGTACGGAGACGGTAAGAACTTTGTCAGAACTATGCTCCGGCTTTCCGAAACACACGATGAGATCAGTGTTGTAAATGACCAGATCGGATCTCCTACAAGTGCGGCTGAACTGGCAAAAGCCATATACGCTCTCCTTCCGACAGATAACTACGGTCTGTTTCACGGAACGTGTGAGGGACAGTGCTCATGGGCGGACTTCACCCGCGAAATATTCCGTCTTGCCGGCAAAAACACAAAAGTCCGGCCGGTAACAAGCGTCGAGTACAAGGAAATGAATCCCGCCGCAGCCGACAGGCCTCATTACTCGGTCCTCGAAAATTACATGCTGAAACTTACCGGGAGTTATACATTTGCCGACTGGGAACAGGCGATAGTCGAATACATGAAACAGTCGTAGATCCTATTTCCATATCAGGTTCATCACCACAGCTATAATTATCCCAAGCGCGCCGCCCGTCTGTACCTGCAGCGGCGTGTGGCCTATCAGTTCCTTCAGTTTATCGTGTGAAAAACTGGGGGGATTGTCCTTGAGTTTGGCAAAATATTCCATAAGTTCATTCAGTATGACCGCCTGATTTCCGGTCTCTCTTCTGACTCCGCTCGCATCTACCATTACCACGATCGCAAA
>JBGUNV010000236.1:0-2000 GCA_045117595.1 Lachnospiraceae bacterium | reverse complement strand
CAAGCTTGATATAGGCGAGTATATTCCGCCGGAACTTTATGAAGTTGTGGCTGAGATACTTGTATTTGTTGATAACATGGAGAGGATAAGGAGTAAACTGTCCCGATAATGAATAAAAGGGCATTGGGAACACAAAAGGAAGAACTGGCTGCCCGTTTCCTAACAGAATGCGGTCTTACGATAAAGGAAATGAATTTCAGAAACAGGTTCGGTGAGATAGATATAATAGCAGTTGACGGACAGTACACCGTGTTTGTTGAGGTAAAATACAGAAAAACCGCCAAAGCGGGACATCCCGAAGAGGCGGTCGGGCCGTCAAAGGCCAGAACGATATCAAAAGTGGCAGATTATTACAGGGTCGTAACCAAAATGCCGGCAGATGCAAGCGTCAGGTTTGATGTTGTTGCAATAGAAGGTGATGATATCCGGTGGTATAAAAATGCTTTTCCCTATTGCGGGAGAGCTTTCTAGGCGTTGTCGTCAGCCAGGAATTCCATTTCCAGTCTCTGATTGTATCGTCGCAGCACTTCCTGTATCTTTTCGGTATTTGTATGTACCTTGGACATGGCTATATCGTGATTCATGTAATCGATCACGGTTGCAAGAAATTCACTCATATCCGCTTCGATGAAATAAGGTCTTGAATTGATCTCCGGGTCATGGTAGCAGAGATTGGTACAGATGATCTTTTCAAAAACGCATTTATCATAAGCCTTGTCAAACATTTCAATCCCTTCGGTAAACAGACCGAATGTACAGCATATATATACACGTTTGGCATTCATTGCCTTGAGCTGTCTGGCCGTATCGATCATACTTCCGCCTGAACTTATCATATCATCTATGATAATGACATCCTTACCGTCGATACTGTCACCGAGAAATTCATGCGCAACTATCGGATTTTTCCCGTTGATGACCTTTGTGTAATCCCTGCGCTTATAGAACATACCCGTGTTGACGCCCAAAACGCCGCCAAAGTACACGGCTCTGTCAAGGGCACCTTCATCAGGAGATATTACTACGAGGTGCTCCTTGTCGATGATAAGATCGCGTTCATAATGTATGAGGGACCTGATGAACTCATACGGAGGAGTGAAATTGTCAAATCCGCATAGCGGTGTAGAATTCTGAACCTTGGGATCATGCGCATCGAACGTGATAATATCGTTAACGCCCATATCGGACAGTTCTGCCAGTGCCATAGCACAGTCAAGTGACTCACGCAGTGAGCGTTTGTGTTGCCTTGATTCATAGAGGAAGGGCATGACTACGGTGATCCTGTGGGCTTTTCCCGCAACGGCAGCGATAATGCGCTTGATATCCATGTATATGTCATCCGGGGACATGTAGTGGACAAAACCGTTTACCGTAAATGAATTGCTGTGGTTGCATATATCAGCGAGAATATACAGGTCACGGCCCCTTGCCGTATCGTGGAGTATTGCTTTTCCCTCGCCGGTACCGAACCTCGGCCACTCACAGTCGAGGATATAAGAGTCTTTTTCATATTCGAAGAAAGCGTAGGAGTCGCGATGTTTAAGGTTTTCCTTCCTGCGGTATTTGGCAAGACGCTTGTCTATTGAAACTCCGAGATCCTGGCAGCTCTTATGGACGATCAGTCCCAGCGGAGCTACGGGAAGAGTATCTTCGATTTTTATATGTTCAGCCATGATCGATACCTGCCTTTTCATCAATTGAACATTATCATGCTAAAACAGTTTAACAATATCCGGAATATTTTTCTACTGTTATTTTAGACGGAATGATTATATAATGCCATTGAAGCCTTAAATAAAGGCAAAACTTTAATATGAGGAAAGAGTACAGTAAATGAGTAAAGTCAGAACCAGATTTGCCCCCAGTCCCACGGGGAGAATGCATGTGGGAAACCTTAGAACGGCATTATACGCCTATCTTATAGCCAAGCATGAAGGCGGTGATTTTCTTCTGCGTATTGAGGATACGGATCAGGAGAGATATGTTGACGGAGCGGTTGA
>JBGUNV010000235.1:0-13564 GCA_045117595.1 Lachnospiraceae bacterium | reverse complement strand
TGATACATGAGATAAAACAGTTTCTGTTCAAAAGCCCTTTCAATGACCTTTGAGATATCACGCCTCAGTTCAAATCTCTTTCTGTCGAACAGTTTCTCGGCATAACGCAGTTCTCCGGTATATGCTTCTGCCTCAAGCCGTCCGTCAAATGAGAACAGGAATACCGGATTGTCTATATCCTTGGGGAAGGCGATAAAACACACATTACTCATTACCTTGATGAGCATCCCGCCGATCTCGACTTCCCTTGTAAGTTCACTGTTGATGTCCTGGGCTATCTTGAGCATCGAATCCTCATAGCGCTCATCCGCTATGGCCGCAAACCTTCCGCCTCCGAGATAATACAGATCCACGTCAAACTTTGAAAGCTCGGCCCATTTTTCTAGCCTCCGCGAAAGATTTACGATAATGTTCTGAACCTCAAAAAAGCCGAACATCTCTATCAGGGCTTCAAAATTCGTCATCACCGACAACGTGATGCCTATGGGTGTCCCCAACGCCTTGTATTTATGTATATCATCTACATAGGCATTCATGGAATAGAGCCCTGTCATTCCGTGCAGTCTCTCCTCCGGCGACTGGAGTCCGAATATCGTCAGAAGAAAAGAAGCGGCAATAAAGAACATATGAACATTATGATAGGGGGCGATCAGCTGTATCATACCTCCTGTAATCATCATGGCAACTATAAGGAATACAGTCACTATCCTTCGTACCGAGAACAGTTTACGGTATTTTAATACGCCTGCGCAGCCTATAACCAGGTACAGACCGAGCAACCCCAGAATGAACGGCATCAACACACCCCTCCGGTACATACCGTCTGCATCTATGCGGAATATGATGCCGGTAAAAAGATTGACAACGCTCACCATGGCCATCATAACGATCGCCGAGATATAAAACGCGCGGTTTGCCCTCCTGTTTCGGCGAAGTTTATGCCATATACCGATCATGGCAAAAAGGTACCCGCAAAAGATGACATATACCATCGCGATCCCGAGAAAACGGATCGTATTGACCACATACTTAAGGACAACATATCCGCTTCCCGTCCTGTCAAGAAGCAGGGCGCATATATCCGCGACCGTCGTAAACAGGATATCCCCTATAAGAGCAAGGGCCCATCTGTTGAAACGTCCCCTTGTCATCTTACGGATAACCAGCGATACGATCATCAATACTTCTACTGTAAAAGCACAATAATCAAAATAAATATAACTACTCAACTTTGAGGCTTTCCTTACTGATCTCGAGAATCTTGTCCTTCATCTCGGTCTCTATACGTGCCAGTTCGGTTTCGGCCGCCTGTCTCTTGGCCCTGCCGTCTGCCTGTATCTGCATGACCTCGTCAAATGTTTCTATAAGCATCTGATTGGTCGTTGTAAGCGTTTCGATATCCACTATGCCTCTCTCGCTCTCCTTCGCCGATTCGATGGATGCCGTTTTAAGTGCTTCGGCATTTTTCTTGAGAAGCTCATTTGTCATGTCAGTGACCTCGCGCTGTGCCCTTGCCGCATCAGCGGAGTGATCGAGTCCGATCGCAATGACCATCTGGCTTTTCCACAGAGGTATCGTATTAACAAGCGTCGACTGGATCTTCTCTGCCATGACCGTGTCGTTGCTCTGTATCAGACGTATCTGCGGAGCCATCTGCATGGATATGTTACGTGTGAGTTCAAGATCGTATATCTTCTTCTCAAAACGTTCTATCATGGATGCATAATCCCTTGCCGCCTGCGAATCCTCCTGAAGTCCGGTTTCCTCGGCCTTTGCAAGAAGTTTGGGAAGTTCGACCGTCTTGGCCTCTTCAAGTTTTTTCTTGCCTGCTATGATATAGAGACTGAGCTGCTTAAAGTATGCAAGATTTTCTTCATACATCTTGTCAAGCATTGCAACATCCTTGAGAAGCACCTGCTGGTGTCCCTCCATGGCCTTGCAGATCTTGTTCACATTGACCTCTGCTTTGTCATACTTTGCCTTAAGACTTGTCAGCTGATTGGCACTCTTCTTGAACAGGCCGAGAAATCCGCTCTTCTGTTCTTCAACCGAAAAACCTCTCAGTTCGGTAACGACTCCCGTAAGCATTGATCCTATCTCGCCCATATCCTTCGTCTTGACGCTCGAGAGCGCACCTTCGGAAAACTCGGCAACATTCTTCTGCGCTGACGCCCCGTACTGCAGAACAAGCTGCGAATCCCTGATATCGATCTCAGACATGAACTTCTCAACCTGAGCTTTATCCTCGGGTGACAGATCCTCTGTCTCCGTCTGTACTATCTCAGCCTTCGGCGAAGGCGCCGAAAGCGCCGCCAGCGGATCAGCCGCATTAAGATCAACTACCTTTGCATCAACTGCATCAATCACTTCACTCATTTTATGCTCCTTTCAAAATCCTGATATTATGACAGTCCCTTTTGTGACAGCACGGTTTTTAGTACCTGTGCATCTGTTGTAACATCAAGCACCGAATCCTTGAACAGTTTGTTCAACAGTTTTCCAAGTGCAGAATTTATCGTATCAAGAGTATTTTCAATATCCCGCTTGGCCTCTATGATCTCCCTGCCGGGCTCGCTCACACGGTCATATTCCCGGTATGCATCGACAAGTTTTTCGGCTGTGGGAAGATAATAATCCATCAGTTCATGGATCCTTTTCATCTGTTCGGGATGTTCCCTGACACGGCTGAATATCTCCTTCAGGAGTCCCTCAAGCCTGTCAAGCTTGGCAGAGATCTCGACGCCCGGGATATTGGCGTTAAGGGATCCGAACTTCCTGATATAGTCCTCACCGTCTCTTATCATTCGCGACAGCTCGGCTGACTCTTCCGGGCTAAGAGACGGGAATTCCTGCTCATTTGCATCCCTTGCCGTCGTATCTATCACCGCCTGCGCACCTGACGAGGACTCAAGTTCTATATAATGATTAAACACTTCATCAGTCAGGCAAAATGTCCTGCATCCCCTGTCCAGATGACCCTGCGGAAAATACCCGAGTTTTAAAAGGCTGTTGATCTGACGGACGACCTTTCTTTCCGAGATTCCGAAGTATAACGCAAGATTGGATACTTCAACGTAATTCTTCTGTCCTATGGCCTGAACGTATCTGGCTGCAAGGGCACTCATCTTCTGCTGGCGGACTCCCCTGGCAAGCAATGCGGAAAAAGCCAGAAATCCGACACTCGTAAATATCAGTCCGGCGGACAGTCCCCCGGCCATCATTCCCGTTACGGCTCCGATCAGTGTGGCGACTCCGGTAAATCCCATACCGATCCCGCCTATCACGCTGTTTACGATCGAAGATCCCTCGGCAACGTTTGTATACGGATAAGGAGGCATAAAACCACCCGGCGGTTTGCGTCTGGCCAGTTGCCTTTGCCGCTTTGCCTCTTCTCTCTCCCTGCGTTCACGCTCCATTCTTTCCCTGACCTGCTGTCTTTCGGAATGAAGCTGTCTCTGGTATCTGGCAGTCTGTGTGTCGCCGGAAATATCTTCCTTCCGTTTGGACAGCGGCACGGCGGATGATCCCCTGTTGCCCAGTGATGCATTCATCCTGTCCCCGACATCATCGAGAAAATTGTCTACACTCATGACTATGACATCATTGAGGTGTGACCAGTCATTATTTACCATTCCTTCCCTGAAGGCTTTCTCAAAATCATTTCCGAAGCCTTTTTTCTTATCCATTGGAAGTCCCCGCCTTCCTGCCGTGTGTAAGTTTCGGAATCATCTGGTCGATCTCGTCATCGGGATATACATACCCGTTTTCAAAAGCATACCGTAATTCATCCGTCCCGCTGTTATATACCATAAGGTGATCGCCATCCATTTCGCCGGCCCCTTCTGTTCCGATCATATAAAACATATCCACGCTGTTATCGCGCCGTACCATAAATCCTCTGTACGTAATATCGGATATTTCGGCGTTTTCATTTTGCAAAGCGAACAGATCCTCAACCCTCTGAAGCATTTCGGGATTCTTCATCCCGGACAACATCAGGGCATCATTCATATCCATTGCCCTCTGTTTGCTTTTATTGTAATTATAGCAGTATATATCCGGATCAATCGTCTGCAGAGGATATGGAGTCACGGTCATGGCGACCTGTACGTAATCATCCGTGGTGATCGGATAGGATATTATCCGACTTACGCTGCCGTCCTCAGACGCATCCGACCTTGCAAGTACATTCTTTGCAATATTTGCATTAAGTTCTTCCATTCCCGGAACATGTTCATCAAATGAGGTGAAGATCAGCACCTCCTCAACAGGTCCGTACCGGGGATCATCTTCCGGCAATGTGTCCTGCCCGTATATCTGTATAACGGGAACAAGATACGGTATTCCGTTCATCTTGTCCGATGTTATCCTGTCCGCAGGCCTGGCCCCCGTGATCTCATAATCTATCAGGGCAGAATTAGATGTGTCTCTTGTATTGGCACGCATTGTATAGATAAAACTTACCGTTTCATCACCGGTCTCCTCATCAACAAGTGCAACCTCCATCTCAACAGAGCTGTCGGAGTACTCGGTAACACTTCTTATCTCCGGCGCGGATGTGCCTCTGTCCCCGTCGGAAAATCTGTATTTCAGATCCGTACTGACACTGATATGAGGCCGTTCATCCTCATCTTCATCCGCAGATTCATCCGAGATCGGCGGTATTTCCCTGAGTTTTCCGAACATGGCGAACATGATCTTTCCGATCACCTCGGGTTCCGCCTCAATTGTATTCCCGACCCTTCTGAATCCCATATGTTTGTCAGTGCAGTTACCCACAAAAAGATGAACGCTGTGCCACATAAACTCATTATCGGTCTGTGAATACACTTTGCGCTGTTCAACACAGGCCATATTAATGGCATCACACAATCCGGCCATCATCCTGATATCGGCCGGAAGACGGTTCACATCAAGTGATCTGGCCGACTTGATCGGTTTATCATCTGTGATGTCTTTCTCTTCGGATGACTCTGTCTCTTCGCCCGCTGTATCCGCCCTAGTCGAACTCAGCACTTTACCATCCTGCATGGCATCAACTTTACCGAATGAACTCTTGGCCACAGGCTCGGGATCGGAACATCCTTCCAGACATGCCATCTGGACTATCATTATAAGAACAATCAAAAGGGTTGCTTTTCTACAAATACACATACTTAACTATTTTATCATAATTTATGATTTTGTAAAATCGTACGTTACGCCGGCAGGGCAGAAAAAAGGGGCGTGTTCCGCCCCCGTAAATACTTCAGATCAGTTATAAATCCTATCCTTTTATCAGTACCGAGAAATCCTGCTCCGGCATCGGTCTTGAATAGTAGTAACCCTGTATTACATTACATCCCATTCCGGCAAGAAGATCCGCCTGGTCCCTTGTTTCCACACCTTCGGCGATGATGTCAAAACCGAGCTGCTTTGTCATGTTGACAACAGACGATATTATGACATTGCCACGGCCCATTCTGTCCTCTCCCCGCAAAAATCCCATGTCAAGCTTAACGATATCTATCGGAGCATCCTTTAACAGATTCAGCGATGAATATCCGCTTCCGAAATCATCCATATTAACCGCAAATCCCATCCGGCGTATGGCTTCCACACGATCAAATATCTCTTCAACATTTCCCGCGTATGCGCTCTCCGTTATCTCAAACTGAATGAATCCGGAAGCCTCGGGATAACTGTTCCTGAGATTTTCTATAAAAGGCACTATCTCCGCGTCCAAAAGGCTGATACGTGAGATATTCACCGAAACGGGTATCGTCCTGTAACCTGCCTGTACCCATTTTGTCACCGCTTCAAACGAACTCTTCCACACAAACCTGTCGAGTTCGGTGATATAACCGTTCTTTTCAAATACCGGTATGAAGATGCCCGGACTCACTATATCTCCGTCTGATCTTATCCACCTGCACAACGCTTCCGCCCCGACCGGCTGTCCCGAGAGATGATCGTATTTGGGCTGATAATACAGGACGAATTCCATGTTTTCCATCGCAGATTTCATCCTCTGAGTTATCTCGGCCTCCATTGACATGTATTTGGACATTTCATCCGTATAATACACATACGTGTTCCGGCTCCGGTCCTTCACGGTCCTGTATGCATATGTGGCATATAGCGTTGCACGTCCTATGTTCACCGAAAGATCATCAAACTCATACATACCGAACTTGACTGACAGGGGATATTCCATACCCAGATGCGCAATTGAAAACTGCGTGTCCTTTTTGAATCTTTCCATATTTTCCGCTGTATTTTCGAATATTATCCCGAATACACCGGCCCCCATTCTCGAACACAGACCCCTTTTGTCGGAAAAATCCTCGAGTGTCTTGGCAATATATGAGATCACCATATCTCCACCCGTATTCCCGTACAGGTCGTTAAGTCCTCCGAGACCGTTTATATCGCCCAGTATAAGCACATATTTTTTATCGGTATTTGAAGCCACAAGCCGTGTTGCCGCCTTGAAAAATCCTCTCTGATTGAGAAGGCCCGTAAGAGAATCCCTGTCCATCTGGGCTTTCATCTCATCATTGAGATAGTGAACACATTCCTCGATCCGTGAATAACCGTTAGCCACGGCGCACACCATCTCATAACATGTCCTGTATCCGCATGCCTGACAGTTGAGTTCTTTCTTGACCCTGCTCGTCTTGTGCATGGATTCAAATATCTCTTCGACAACATATTCCGGGACGGAGCATTTCTGATGATAATCCTCCTCTCCCTCCCACTCAAAATCACGAGGATTTATAGCCGAGTATTTCCGGGTAAGATTAAGATATTTCTCCTTTGCACTCAGTTTCCCGCCATCGTCGATCGCCATCGCCGTACTGTACTCATTGCCGTAACACTCAATAATATTATGGAAATCCATACGGGACTGATCCACGCCGGGCCCGTTTATGCAGCCTCTTTTGCAAACATTGACCGTAACCATGGTCGGATGAAGTCCTTTGCTGAGAAACTCCGGAGAATTCAGATTCTTATCATCCTCTATCCCCAGTCCCTGCCCTGTCCTGAAGAGATAATTCGAAGGAAAATACTGCGCCACAGCATCGGAAAATGCGTCATTTTCACAGAGGATCGCTTTGGATTCCCCTCGTTCATCATCAAAGAACGCATCAAAACCTGAGATATCCGCATCTCCGATATGCTCGAAAATACTCGAAAAACCTATCAGATAATTGATATTTCTGCCGGAATTGTATGAACTGAACTCATCAAATATTGCCGTACAAGGAGACAGCAGCGCAAAGCGACCGGTAACTCCCCTGTACTTACGGAAATAGATCGCCGCACATACTGCCGGGAGCTGAACCGGAATAAACCTGTCAAGTGCGGCCGGAAGATACCTGGAAACATAGTTTGAAAAACCCGGGCATATGTGGGCATAGTATTTATCGCATTTTTCTTCCTCATGTATATTTTCATGAAGAAATCTGGCGTGAAGATAGATGCTGATATCTCCGCCGATCGACCCATCATATATTCCCTTTATGCCGAGGCTCTTGAGATAGCCGAAAATATTCCTGGCCCGTTTCTCGCCATATGCAAGTACAAAAGCCGGATCCACGATAAGTGAAACATCATTTCCACGCTTCAGATCAAGCAGCATATCATCAAGGTTGTCCTTAAACTTCCTGGCATCATGTCCGCATTCCTTGATACAGCTGCCGCAGTGGATACAGTTCTTGTCGGAAACATCAATAGTGATCCTTCCGTTATCATTCGCGGTAACGTTAGCTCCAACGGCAGGACAGACATGAACACAATGGGCGCATGCGACACATTTGTCATCGGTATATATCATTCCGTCATTATATCTTCTCATATCGAAATGCCTTTCCCGTACATATGATCATTCGAACGCCATTATCAGCATGGTCTGATTCAGATGTTTATAAGCGTGCTGCTCGCCGTGAGCCACAATGCCGATGTAATTTCCGTAATCCTTCGTAAGTGTCTCATTATACTGAGCCATTTTCCCGATCTCGGTAAAATACCTTGTCCGCGAATTACAATTGATGATAAATGAAAATGAAGGATCCGGGATCAGTTCATGGACCTTTTGGCAGGTATCCTCCCAGACATCCTCTATGGGATCTATCGGATTAAGCAGAAATACCCTGGTCTGGTTGTAGATCTTGGAATAAAATGTCATACTCCCGTCCTCAAACTGCTCTCTGACGGCAATTATTGACAGATCATCGCCTTCTATCCTGCCCAGGGGATGATAGAATGAGTTGGACGGAAGTTCCTCCTCCGGGATCTTGAGTGCGTTTGCAAATACACCCGATGCGCTCTTATGATTGAATTCATATACCCTTCGTTCATCACAGTCAACATCCGTAGGGACAAAGAAATGCTCCGTCGGCGCAAACATGTTTTCCTTGACGATGCTGATACGTCCCATAGTATTATGTATCAGGGCAAACACACATGCATCCATGTACAGTATTCCGTTTAACGAGACTGCTGACGGTCTGTCGGGATTCTCGGCAATGGAAGCACTGCACCCGAAGATGGGTATGCCGGTATAGGACAGCATTTCACCGAATGTATCCATCACAAGTTCTTCACAGTTACCTGCGGATGCATTGAACTCCAGACACACCGTACTGTCCGAATCCTGATCATCAAGTTTTTCAAGAGCTTTTGTGATCGAATCAGCAGACCTTTTCGGATACCTGCTCACCTCAAAGACAACGCCGGACGATACCGAAACGCCCTCCGTTATCGCCATGACATTAAGACCGTGCCTGGCAACCCCTGACGGAGAATACATGATCTCGGATGTCGAGCCTATAACCGTGGCGTCGGGAAAAGAATTGGACAGCATACGGGAATACCATCCGAAATTTGCATTATCAGACGAAAAGATCACAAGCTGAGGTGTGATCAGTTCTCCGTTTTCCTTAAGCTGATCAAGAAGAATGGGGTACGCTTTGGTACCTACCTTCTCCTCAACCTGAGCAATATAACATCTCTTCATAAACCCTCCGGAAAGAAACATTCTCCCTATTCATACAATGATACCACAAAACAGGGCGGATTGCTCTAAAAATCGAAAATATTCCGTTCACTTCGTAACCTTCAGAAGAAACAGATCGACATCCTGCCAGACGGTAGCGGTACATATCTCACCGAGAGCAAGAAACCCTTCCCGCCTTACCGGGTATTTGCACACTTCGGCCGGTCCGACCATGATGTAATCGATGTCATATTTTCTGACAAAATCCCTGCAGTAATTTTCATTACCGCTTGTATAAAACATATTTACTTCATCCGCTCTTGCCCTTACAGGGTCGGCATCATTATGCCACATCCATTCATGCACGAACCATCCGACCGGTGTACATGCACCTGAATAAACAGACAGCGCACTCTCATGAGTATAACTGTTCCCCGCTGCTTCAACTATGTGAACAAGTCCTGCCGGATCCGCTTCAAGTACATCATAAGCTTCCATCTCGAAGCCGTAGACAGGATCATCATAAAGTCCCGCAAGCGAAGATATACCCTTTCTGTACTCCGGATCGAATATATTGCCGAACCATTGTTTTACAGCATAAGGCGTATATAATGAGGACAGTATGCAAAAGAAAATGATACAGCCCGCAAGCGCCGATACCGCCCTGTTTATTACTGATGCCGAATATGCCGTATACAGCAGATATGCTACCAGTATCCCGACAATGACCGCAAACAGTACATATGCCTGATAGGTCAGTTTGAACATCGTGTTGAACCTTTTGTTTACAGAACCGTAAATATCTATGACATACACCACTTCCGGAGTTATGACCAATCCTATGGTACAAAGTGTAAATGCCAGCAACGAGGACCGGCATGTTTTATCACAGACAGCATTATCCGGCCTTCGCGAATACATGCAGTATATGAGAAGAATCGAGCAAAATACCGCAAATCCCCACAGAATAAACAATTTATAAAACGGTGAATGATCTTCACACAACGCAATCCCCGATTCCATCTTGTTAAAATGCAATGTGAACGGGAGTATTGCAACAACAGACCCTGTGATCACCAATAAAGCCTTGCACGCTATCTGCGCAAAAGCAGCCGGCCTGAACCCGAGACGCCTGATATCCGAAAACGTAATGACAGCACCGCAGATCACAAAATATATCGCAAAATCCCAGTAATTTGCGCCCTTATAATACCCCAGAAGCGCCGATATCAGCGCAAGAGCATAAACATGCCCCGCACGTCTTTTACCGTCATCTTTGCCGCTATATGAAGTTACAAGGGCAAACAGGATCGCAATAAGCGGAAGAACAAAGATAAGATTTATGAAATGGGCATGAAGGTCCCCGAGTATTACCGAATACGCCGGAAACTCATTCTTACCGTTATCCGGATCTCCCAACTGCGGCCTTATAAATACGGTCCCGTCAGCAAACCAGTATCGATCCGTCTCACCGTTACCGATATACTTTTTTACAAAAGGAATTATCATTCCGTAAACTATCCAGTGGGGGTTTGCACCAAATGCCGCAAGCATTCCGCCCGTAACGGAGCCGGCCTTTACATATCTGCTGCCAGCCGCTCCCGGAACGAGCGCCGTGAACAGCCCCGTCACAAGTTCCGATACCATTACAAAAACCATGCCGGCGATCAGGGCAAGCATCATATTATATACATATTCCGGAGTCGTGTGGGCAAGCCTGCACATATATACGGCAGCGGCCTGTCCGAGATAATAGTAATTAAGTGTACTGCCGCCAAACCACATATCCTCGGGTATCGCACTCTTCTGCCTGTAAATCGTCTTGATGAAGCCGAAATCCATATAGTTTTCGGTTCCGGGATCCACAAGCGGCAAAAACCCTATAGCCCAGAAAAATATCAGAAATATCACAGCAAAGAAGGCAAATCCCTTAAGGAATTCCCCGAACTCATCCCCGGTGATATATGTCTTTTTAAGGTAATACCTTTTGATGACATATCCCATAACGGCCATAACTATGAAAGTCACATGCACGATCATATCGGAATAATCGCAAAGACCGACTGCCGAAATGAACCATGCCGGGTAAAAACACAAAAAAAGTCCCAGACCGAATGAGAGCCCGAACCCGGCGTGAGAAAAATCGATATTTCCCATAGGAAGAAACGGGCGCATAAAAAAAGATATCGCAAAAACAACTGCGAGAAAAGCAATTGCCGCAGTTGTTCCTGAGTCTTTCATAAAAAGAAAGCATATTATAACCAGTAAGATCACTGCCGGACTAGAATAAGCCGAACAGTTTTTCCTGAAACGATCCATGAAGATCCTCGTATGTTGTATAATCAAAAGCCGGATTGTCCGTACGCCTTCTCCATTCGTCCCTTATCGCATCACACAGCAGGCGGGAATTGGTATCAGACAGTTTTAAAACAGACGGAAATACAAAATATATCATGTACAGAGACAGATCCGTTCTGACATCGGCGGCAAGTTTTCCACCCCTGCCGTATTCGGCGAACACATTTTCCGCAAAAATGTTAGCTACCTCTCCTGCGGCTACCGTTGCATCCTCCCGGCCCATGATATACTGTAACATATCCTCAAAACACTGCCTGTTTTCCGCGAAAAAGATATCAAATCTTTCCTCGTATGTTTTCTTCTTGATCTTCCTGAGCTTGGATCTGTAGCCCTCAAACATCGATGCACTCTGATCGAACATACACCCTCCAAAGTTATGATGCAAACCGGACTTTACTGTCCGTAATAAGCGTTGGCTCCATGCTTCCTGTAATAATGCTTGTCCTGAAGTTCCTGCGGTGCGGGCTTTATATCACGATTGATAGTCTCGGCACGGTATGCCATCTTGGCAACCTCCTCCAGAACTACCGCATTATGAACAGCCTCATGCGCATCCTTGCCCCATGCGAACGGTCCGTGATTCTTGCACAGTACGCACGGAGTTGCCTCCACATCCTTATTCATGCGGCGGAACTCATCGATGATGAGCAGTCCCGTATTGGTCTCATATGCGGAATCGATCTCTTCCTTCGTAAGACATCTTACACACGGAACTTCACCGTATATGTAATCGGCATGCGTGGTTCCGTAACAGGGAATGGATCTTCCGGCCTGCGCCCAGCTCGTGGCATATGAAGAATGTGTGTGTACTATGCCGCCTATCTTATCAAATGCCCTGTACAGTTCCAGATGTGTAGGCGTATCGCTTGAAGGCTTGTATCTGCCTTCGACCTTATTGCCTTCAAGATCCATAATAACCATATCATCAGCTGTAAGCTTATCGTAATCGACTCCGCTCGGTTTGATACAGAACACACCCTTCTCGCGGTCGATCTGCGATACGTTTCCCCAGGTAAATGTCACAAGTCCGTACGCAGGAAGAAGCATATTCGCTTCATATACCTGTTTTTTTAATTCTTCAAGCATTATGACAGCACCTCCACTGCTGAACGTTCAATCTTAAGGCCTTCCATATATGTCTTCATGAAATCATCAAATCCCTTTTCCTCGACAGCGTCAGGTTCGATGGTACTTCCCTCGGCATTTGCAAATATCCTGCGCGAAAGGAAATCTTCGAGATTCTCTCCTTCAAGTCTGCCGTCGGCATATGATGCAAGTATGGCCATACCCCACGGGCCGCCTTCTCCCGCCGTCTCCATAACCGAAACAGGCGCATGGATCGCAGCTGCCGCGATCTTCTGGCCGACACCTTTCGTCTTAAAGTATCCACCATGACCGTACATCTTGTCAACCTTTACTCCTTCTTCATTGATAAGTATGTCCAGTCCCGACTTGAGGGCTGCCAGAGCCGAATACAGATGCAGTCTCATAAAGTTTCCGAGAGTAAAATCGGAATCGGCTGTTCTCACAAAAAGAGGCGCTCCCTTATCAAATCCGGTAACAGGCTCACCTGATATATAGTTGTATGACAGAAGGCCACCGCAATCCGGCGCTCCGTCAAGAGCCTTGCTGTAAAGCTTTGTGAACAGATCATTCATGTCTATCGAATAACCCATCATCTCACCGAACTGCTTGAACAGATCAACCCATGCATTTATATCACTTGTACAGTTATTGCAGTGAACCATCGCAACGGCAGCTCCGTCCGGAGTCGTTACCATGTCTATCTGCTCATATACCTTTGAAAGTGCCTTCTCAAGAACTACCATCGCAAACACGCTCGTTCCGGCAGATGTGTTACCGGTACGAAGTCCTACCGAATTGGTAGCGACCATGCCTGTTCCCGCATCTCCCTCAGGAGGACATACCGGAATACCTGCGCTCAGATTCCCGGATACATCAAGCTTCTTCGCACCTTCCGCTGTCAGCTTTCCGGCATCTTCTCCCGCGCCAAGTGATTTCGGAAGGACATCGGCAAGCTTCCATGAGAATCCGCAGGGCGCGATAAGGGCATCAAATTTCTTCATCATATCCGCATCATAATCCTTTGTTGCGGAATCGATCGGGAACATGCCCGATGCATCACCGACGCCGAGCACCTTCTCACCCGTAAGCATATAATGAACATATCCGGCCAGAGTGGTGACAAAATCGATATTTGCGACA
>JBGUNV010000234.1:0-2336 GCA_045117595.1 Lachnospiraceae bacterium | reverse complement strand
TATGATGGATTTAACCATCGACATAGTAAAAAGGTGATCACTGCTTATGTGACCACCTTTTCTTTTGATGTTATTTTGTTTATTTTGTCTATCTACTTGACAGACCCCAGATCACAGCCGGCTCCTTTTACATGCCATTTGCATATCATTCATGTATCATCTGCATATCATTCGGGGAGATGAAGTTTTACCCTTTTTGCCAGTATCATCGCCAGACCCATCTTGATAAGGTCCGGAATGATGAACGGAAATACGCACCATGAAAGGACGGTCATAACTCCGACAGCGCCGGTGTTCCTGATATAAACATACATGAACCACGCCGTTCCGAATGCATAGCAACCGGCAAGACCCGTCACGAGTGCGATAATAACGGAAATATTACCGCTTCCTGCAACCTTTGTTACAGCCATGTAGATAAGTCCCATGAAGATAAAACCGATTATGTACCCTCCCGTATTACCGAGCAGTATCCCTATGCCGCCCGAAAATCCCGCAAATACAGGGAGTCCTACCGCACCGGTGACAACATAAACGAGTGTTGCCAGTGTGCCTCTTTTTCCGCCGAGAGTCATCAGTACGACGAAAACCGCAAATGTCTGAAGCGTGAAAGGAACGGTCGTCGGAATGCTTATCCATGAACAGACTGCGATAAATGCCGCACCGATCGCCATATAGACAAGATCCCGGGTGCTGATGCTCCTGCCGTTTGTAAGTGTTTTTGTGTTACCCATTTTTTGCTGTCTCCTTTTCCCGTTTCGGACGATTATAACACAAAACCACGTTGGGCGGTAGTGTTCTCATATACTGAATTGTGATATACTGTTGTACATAAGTTATGATCGAAGGGAGGCAGACAGTGGCAGGAGATCTGAACAAACTCCGTGCAAGGATCGATGAGATCGATGCGCAGATATTAAAACTTTACGAGGAACGTATGGATGTAGTGACAGCCATCGGAAAATACAAGACGGAAAACAATCTTCCCGTATACGACGCATCGCGGGAGGATGCCAAGCTTGAGAAGGTGTTTGCCGATGTCAGGAATGAGGAATATGCGGACGGAGCGGCCCAGCTTTTCATAACCCTCATGCAGGCCAGCCGCGAACTGCAGGAGATGCATGCGGGCGAGGATGACTTTAACTGGGACGGTGAACCCGTGGAGATAAATCTGGAAATGCTTGAAGGCTTTGGAGAAGAAGATGCGTGACAACGAACTGATACTGTACAGGAATTTCGACAGAAAGGATATTCTCGAGGACGCGGCATACATACTTACGGAGAGGACCGAGGACGATGACGAGACCGTCGACCGTATGAACGCCTTTACCGGTAAACTTGTGGAACTTGCGTCGGAGTGCGGTTATTCGGGCAATCTCTGGCAGGCATATCTGACCGATCTGATCGCCGGCAATGAAAATGCATATTCACTCGCGTGCGAGATGAAGGGTAATGTCGCAGGGACTCTTGGTAAGGTCGCGCTTCACGATATGGCTATCTTTCGCGAGATGTTTGCCCTGGATCCGGCACAGCTTGACAAGATATGCGGTACGGACAATGCCGGATTCATTACGGACTATACTGCCGGAAGCGAAGGATCGAAAATGTTCAACAGGCGCGTACGTGACCGTATCATGGAACTTCGCGACCAGCTTGCCGCTTCGACATCCGACGTGGAATTTATGGAAAATGCAGCCCGTTTTTACAAGGAGTTCGGAGTGGGAAGATTCGGTCTTCATAAGGCATTCAGGGTCGGACATGAGGACGGGAAGACAGTGATCCGTCCGATCAGGAACATCATGCATGTCTATCTTGAGGATCTGGTCGGATACGAGAGTGCGAAGCAAAAGCTGATCGATAACACGGAGGCGTTCCTCGACGGAAGACCGGCTGCAAACTGTCTGTTGTTCGGCGATGCCGGAACAGGTAAATCAAGCTGCATCAAGGGGATAATGAACAGGTATTATGAGCGCGGGCTTCGTATCATCGAGATGTACAAACATCAGCTTCATGATATCAATGATGTTATCGGACAGATCAAGGACAGGAATTACAGGTTCATTCTGTTCATGGATGATCTGTCTTTTGAAGATCATGAAACGGATTACAAATATCTGAAGGCAGTCATAGAGGGAAGTCTCGAAAAGAAGCCGCAAAACGTTCTGATATACGCCACGAGCAACAGGCGTCATATAGTCCGTGAGAAATATTCTGACAGGGAAGACCGTGATGACGATCTGCATACGAACGACACTGTACAGGAAAAACTGTCGCTCGCGTTCAGGTTCGGTGAGACGATCTTTTTCGGGCGTCCCGACAGGAAGCAGTTCGATGAG
>JBGUNV010000233.1:0-5132 GCA_045117595.1 Lachnospiraceae bacterium | reverse complement strand
GGTCCGGGCTGTCACCGCATATCCGACCGCCCTGTCAAGAACCTCGGCAGGAATGTTGCCGTTTTCTATTGCATCTATCAGACCGTCCCTTACCTTTTCATGATCTTCCGTCATATACATGAGCAGTTTTCCTGCGTTTATCGCATCCGTTATCTGCGTTACGTCATCGCTTTTTGCTATATAGAAACCGTTCAGATCCTCGTTGTTTATTATCTTATCGAGATCAGTCAGATATGCCGGTATCATGTTTGCCTCGGTTGCGGCGACCGACAGTTCGGAGGCGTTACCGTCATCCGGATCCATTGTCACCAGATTGATCCCTTTGTCTGACAATGCCTTTATATCAGTCACATCTCCACGATATCCTATGAATACGTTCATACCCGTAAGCTCACGTGACCAGCCACGGACAGTTGCAAGCATGTTCCTTCCGGATTCATCCGTCTTGAAGTTTGCATCGCGGAAGAACAGTCCCGCCACAGGATTATCGTTGTACCTTTCCCTGAACACATCACCTGCCACGGTAACGTTAGGTTTATCGCAGAGTGATTCCGGTGTTGTCATGAGCAGCGAATCTACTTTTCTTGCTGTGCTCATGCCTGAAAGAGTGTTTACAACGGCAACCGGATACTCCTGGCTTACCGCATCTTCCGGCATGGTCATCTCTTCCCTGACCTGTTCGATCACAGCATCGGCTGTCAGATCTTTCGGCAGTTCAATATCGTCTATTGTCAGGTCTGTCATTCTTTCGGAAGGATCCGTGTAGGTTCTTCCCCCGGAGACATTTTTGAAATAGAGTTCATGAACAACAGCTGCGGCTGCAACGATAATGAAAGCGATGATCTCAATGACTATCCAGATCGTCACCGCATTGAACCTTATCTTCTTTTTGATCTTCTTGTGTTTCCCCTTTGGGCTGTCACTAACTGTCCTGTCCATCTTCACCATATCCGATATCGCGTGCTATCGCTTTGGAGGCTTTTCTGATATCATCTGCATCCGGCATCCTGCCTTCCATAAGATTACTGGACTTGGCAGGCATGACACGACCTGTCTTGCCGTAATATCCGCTGTAATATTTTCCGTAATATCCCGATCTCTTCAGATCAACTTTGTTAAGTACCGCACCTAATATCCTGATCCCCGATGCCTCGAGCTGCTTTTTTAC
This sequence comes from Lachnospiraceae bacterium, assembly GCA_045117595.1. Taxonomy (GTDB): domain Bacteria; phylum Bacillota; class Clostridia; order Lachnospirales; family Lachnospiraceae; genus UBA2868. The sequence continues at coordinate 3,964 of JBGUNV010000233.1, read as the reverse complement.
CGAAACTACGGCCCGGCTTGATACATCTCCCTGGGAGATCACGATCACTGCTCCGTCACATTCCTTCGCAATGACCGCCGCATCTATCGCTGCCCCGAGGGGCGCACAGTCTATAAGGACATAATCAAACAGTCCCCTCATGAACTGGATCATGTCGGAATAGTATCTGTTCTCGAGAAGTTCCGTAGGATTTACTACTGCCGGTCCCGCAAATACGACCATGAGATTCGGCATCTGTGTCCGGTAGATCACACTCTCGAGGTTCTTCTGTCCTGACAGGAAATGCGACAGGCCGAATATCCCGCCACCGTCCGTTGTTTTGGCATGATAGCGTCCGACCAGCACCGATTTTCTCATATCCGAGTCAACGATCAGCACCTTGTTGCCGGCTTCCACCAGAGACCTTGCAAACTCCATCACGACCGTACTTTTGCCTTCATCCGGCATAACACTCGTGAACAGAATGGTCTTGATATCGTCCCCGCAGAATCTGATATTGGTGCGCAGTTCTCTGAGCGATTCCCTCATGGCATCACTCTGCTTTCTCAGATCGTTAAGCTTGACCTCCTGCATCGCCTACAGCTCCTCCTCTTCCTCTATCGGCAACGATGCCAGTACCTTGATACCGACTTTGTTTTCAACATCTTCCGGCGTCATGATATCGTCGTTGAATATAGTCTGCAGTACGACAAGTATCCCCGCGATGACAAAACCTATGGCAAACCCGGCCAGTGTGTAGAATATCAGACCGTGATTTACAGGCTTGCCGTCGGCATATCCGCCTTTTACAAGGTTCGGCGGATCCTGATCCATCTTCTCCGCGATGAACGCCGATGCGACATTCGCTATCTGATCGCAGATAGCCTTGGCGCGCTCGGGATCCTCATCCTGGACGATTATATTGATAAAACGCGTGTTGTTGGGATTTTCTACCTCTACCTTTTTCTCAAGTTCCTCATAGTCTTCGGGAAGTTCAAGGTAGTCTATGACCTTTTCAAGTACAGGTCTGTCTTTGGTAACGATCAGATAATCCTGTGTCAGATTGGAGCCCGTCTGGATATCGGCAAGGCTCGTGATGGAAGTGCTCTTTGTGAGAACATAAAGCAGTGCATTCGATTCATAAACCGGACGCACAAAATAATAACGATAGCCGAAGGCTATTGCCGCAGCAAGTACCGCTGATATAAGGATCGACTTCCAGTGAGCCGTAAGTGCGAAAAACAGCTCGAGCAGATCGATCTCTATTTCGTCTTCATTTAATCCCTGATTATTCAAGCTCCACCCCGTTACTGCCGGATTATCATATCCGGATTAATGACAAAAAGCCTTCTGGCCATCTCCTCTCCGTATTTTGATCCGACATAATCCATACACCTGCGCATTCTGTTGCATCTGTCTGACATGTTGTGCGCGTCGGAAGCGACTATATCGGCCAGATCTTCCTTCAATATCTTCCTGCATGCCCTTTTGATCCCGAATCCGTCGCTGCCCAAAATACTGTCGGCATTCAGTTGTATCATCGCTCCCATCCTGCGTACTTCGTCAATAAGAGCAGTATCCTCCCTGAACACACCGATACGTTCCGCATGAGCGATGACAGGTATGTATCCGTTTGCTGACAGTTCACCCAGCCTGTTTCTGATCTGGACATAGGTACTTGCTCCGGAAAACTCGGTAAGTACATGATCGCCTCCTGCAAGTGTGGCAACACGCCTCTGCTTTATGTTCGCAACCATTTCGGAATCCGCATGGTACTCACACCCGAGCCGGAAATATATCCCCAACTCGGACGCTTTTGCCGATACAAATTCATAGCTTTCCCTTATGTCATCTATATAATACGGAAACATTCCCAGCCTGTAGTGCGGCGTTGCTATTATCTGCGTGATCCCCTGATCGGCCGCATCTTCAAGCATGGCAAGAGATTCCTCCGGAGTCTTTGCCCCGTCATCGACCCCGTAAAGTATATGGCAATGTATATCTGTCATTTTGATCTTGTGGACAATAATAATATTATGTAACCCAAATAAAATATAAACAAATATTCAGGGGATTGTCAAGATAATAATGATATGATTCTATCCTTTGAACTCTGATTTCTTGATCTTCGACTCGATATATCTGATCTTGGCATTCTCGGTAGCATTATGCTTCGCCCGAATACTGAGTTTTCCCCACTCTTCGGTGGAAAATCCGGTCCATATCATATCCGAACCGCACTCGGGACAATAATATCTGGCAGCTTCATCATCATGGCTTACAACCTTATCACACTTGTAGCATATATATATGCTGCCGCGTTTGCTCTCTCTGATCCTGTCAATCTGTTCATCTGTCGAATCCGTGACCGTTTCGTTACCTGAGTTTACCTCTTCTTCGGCCAAAGATTCCTGAGATTCGTTCTCCTCCGACGGCTGTTTCGCGGTTTCTCTCTCCGACGACTGTTTAGAGGTTTCGTTCTCCGGCGGCTGTTTCGGGATATCGATGACTTCGGCGATCGCTTTTTCAAATTCTTCAGTATCATCCGCCTCTTTGTCAATCTTACTGTCGATAAGCGATTGCCTGTCGGGATAGCTCATCCTGTTCCATTCGGCAGAACCTATACCGAGAGATACGATATTTGCACCGCATCTGGGGCATATCGTTCCGGTACCCTCAATAAGATCTGTGTATCTGCATTTTTCACATACTCCGACAAGCATAAACGTTATACCTCATCATCGTCCAGACTGATAAACTCAAGTTCGTCATCATAGTCTGTATCGTAGCCTCTGTAATCATCAGGTTCGTATTCGGGTTCACCCTGCGGTTCGTACATGACCTCGCCTCTTCCTTCACGTCTTATTGCGCGTTCGGGTTCAACATCATATCCGGGTACATAATCCGTTGCATATTCACCGTCATATTCATATTTGCTGTCATATCCGGTATCGTACCTGCTCTCATAGCCCGGATCATACCCGTCCTCATACTCCGGATCATAGCCGCTTCTACCATTCTTTGCCGGATGTTGTTTCGGCTTTCTCGCAAATATATACATAAAATGGCTGTGGTGAATAATGAAGATCGCCGCGATCATAAATATATGGGCGATAAAGGTGGAAACGAGTACACCGTTGCTGACAAGAAGATAATCGGAAGTAAATCCCGTATAGGCCATAAATCCCGTGTATGCAAGCCCCAGTATCAGCAGCGGAAAATTCTTCAGTGCATCTATCATTGTCCTGATGCCGTCTCTGAATGAAGCATCAAAATATATGAAACGTCCGATCATCAGTCCCAGAAAATACATGATGAACCCGTCATAATTATCATTCTCGTAAATGAACTTGATATATGCGAATATCAAGATGATATACAGCATCCCGAGCAGCCGCACGCTTCCTCTTTCGGCACCCGAAAGCTTCTTGAGCGGTATTATTATCCGGTCGATCAGGTTATTGAAAACTATCGACATGCATATCATCAAAAGAAGCAGCATGTCCTTATATCTGTCCCAGAAATTCCGGAACGAACCGTCGGGTGAAAACCTGTCGATAAGATAATATATTGCAAGAAACGAGAGGATCGAAGCTCCGGAAAACACCATTTCGTAAAAACGCTGGATGGTATTATGTGCCTTTTCATAGTAAAACATCCTGCGCTCACTTCTGTCGACAAATCTTGACTGGACAAACACGACCATGAGGATATAGAACACGCAAATGACAGAAAACGCCATAGAAAGTGCAAGGAACATCAGCACTTTCCCGGCGTCTGTATAGTGTGCCCAGTATTGTTCAAATGTCATATGAACTGTTTCCCCTCAAAATACAACTTCCGCGTTCAGTCCTTACGTGTCAGGATCTTCGCTATCTCTTCATATCCCGCCCCTTCGGGTATTGAATGATTTCCTGTTGCGATCCGTCTGTCATACCCGTGCTGACACAGATATGAATTGAATTCAGCTGCATTGCTTATAACC
>JBGUNV010000232.1:0-5499 GCA_045117595.1 Lachnospiraceae bacterium | reverse complement strand
ATACGCCAATCTTTGATAACGGAGGATTATACTCCGGCTCACATACTGCAGGAACACCTGTGTTCTGCTCGCCCTCAGGAGTCCATTCGCTTCCGGCCTTATTGCTGCCATCTCACCATCGGCAGCTCTCTCAGAATAAGGTTGTCGGAAGTTACTCACTCTCCTTCAACGGTTTAATGTATTATTACAATAAATGATTTTGTCTGTCAACAGTTTTTTTGAATATCGGAATTTACTGTTCGTGTTCTTTTATGAAATCCATATTTGCACGTTCAATATCACTGAGTTCCTTAACCATGTCAAAATCATCTGCCTCAACAGTACCCGAATACCATGGTTTTGAATCAAAATATGCCTGAAGTTCAGCATCCTTGAAACGTCTGCCATGACGGGCGACGATCTCATTGCGGGCCTTTCTGAGCATATCGGAAGACATCCCGGAAATGTCATCTTCATTAAGCAGCCTGTTGGAGCTGTCGGGAATGATATATTCGTCCTCTATATCCGAGGACTCATTCTTGGTAAAATCATAAGGCGAATACCCGGTGAATCTTACATATCCTTTAAGTTCTTTATATGGCATACCATAATCACCTTCGCTGACTGCATCCGTTGTCGTTTCCCGGATCTCAAACAGACGCTCCCCGTTTGTTACAGCCAATGCTTCACTGCAGATACCATCCTCAAAACACTTATTCCAGTCTGCATTTATACCACAGTTACGAAGTTCTTCGAGAACACCCTCATCTTCTTCATACCAGTCCGAGCAGGCATAGCCCGTGCTTCCCTTTTTGACAAAAGTGCTTCCGTCATAATAACAGCTGAACATGTAAATATGCACTCCATCACCAAATAAATATGAATCCCCGTCAAGCAATTCACATATATATCTGGTCCCGTCATGATCATAGGCCATGAACAGCCAGTCGGCTGAATCCCAGCCGAGATCCACTCCTCCTTCCATGTCATATGTGGCAGACAGTTTTACCTCGCCGTCATATTCATACATGGATAATTCCAGATCGGAAGGCCCGTACAGGGAAGCTATCAGCAGCTCCTCCTTGCCGTCACCGTCAAAATCTTCAATAAAACAGTCTACATTTCCAAACGGTATGGAAGAATAGTTCCTTTCGGGTGACTGATTGCCATATTCATCATAAACAAAATCCGAATCATAGTATCCGGTCAGGCCGCCTATATACTCAAGCTGCTGTGCGTACTGAAGGAGCGCCTCTTTCGCCGTCAGCTCCTTAGCCTCTTCTTCGACATCGGTATCATCAGCACTGTCCGCACGGGCTGCTGCATCCTGTCCGGAATCTGCCAGTTCCTGAACCATTTCCTCTGTTTTTCCTGCAAGATTATTGTCATCATCCTTCCCGCAACCGGAAAGCGCAGTTGAAAAAGTCAAAAAAAGGGACAGTAAAAATGCCCTCTTTATAACCGGATATCTCATATTTTTCATCTCTTCTTTAACTCCTCTATCTCATCATAGATGAGTTCGTTGGTAACCTTGATATAAGTTCCCTTCATTCCCGACGACTTGGATACTATAACGCCGGCGCTCTCGAGTTTCCTGAGCGCATTGACGATCACAGATCTCGTAATTCCTTCCCTGTCGGCAATACGGCTGGCGACAAGTATACCCTCAAGCCCGGAAAGTTCCTCAAAAATATGAACGACCGCATCGGTCTCGGAATTTGACAGTGTAGATAATGCTGCCTGAATCCCCTGAGCACGTCTGTCCTCTTCGGCCGACTCCTCCGATACCGAACGTACCATTTCAAGTCCGACGACAGTTGCCCCGTACTCTGTCAGTATGATGTCATCTATCGAATAGGGCTCCGCATCAGTCGGTCTGTATATGATAAGTGTCCCGTATCTCTGCCCCGAGATGTCGATGGGAGTGATTATTGACTGATACTTTCTGCTCGTCTCCTCGGAAAAGCCAAGCGTTTCAAGATTAACGCTCTCCTTGGTGGAAAGTATATCAACAAGCCTCTCGTTGAACTTTTTATCTATAAACTCCGAAACCCTGAGCCCGGAAAACTTCTCAAGCGGATCGAATTCCGTGCGATATCCCATACCAAGGATCTTTCCTTTTTTGGAAAGGACCAGAACATTCGAATCAAGCACATTCTTCATCACGTCGCATATATCGTTGAACGCAACCTTGCCGCTGTTTTTCTTGTGCAGTATGGAATTGATCTTGCGTGTATCATCTAATAACCTGACTGAACTCATATCGTATCCTTCTCCCCATTGACAACTTCCTGCAGGTGCTTGCATTCCTCATTGAGGCACATCAGTTTGTTACCTTTACGGACCATGAGGCTGCCGCACTTTTCACATTTAACGTTAACGGGACGCTGCCATGACATGAAGGTGCAGTCCGCTCCGGATTCGCATCCGTAAAACTTACGACCCTTCTTGGTCTTTCTGACGACAATGTCCTTGCCGCATACGGGACAGGGGATACCTATCTTCTCCAGATAAGGCTTGGTATTACGGCACTCGGGAAATCCCGGACATGCAAGGAACTTGCCGTGAGGTCCGTATTTGATGACCATCATGCGACCGCAGTTGTCACACTTTACATCCGACACCTCATCCTTTATCTCAACCTTTGACAGTTCCTCTTCTGCCTTCTTTACCGCCGCATCAAGATCCGGATAGAAATTCCTGACGATCGTCTTCCACTGGATCTCACCTTCTTCGACATTATCAAGCAACATCTCGAGGTTGGCGGTAAACCTCACATCAACTATGCTCGGGAACGCCTCGGTCATTATCCTGTTAACGGCCTCTCCCATCTCGGTTACAAACAGGTTCTTGTCTTCCCTGACCACATATCTCCTTGCGATTATCGTAGTGATCGTTGGAGCATATGTACTCGGTCTTCCTATACCCTGTTCTTCGAGAGCTTTTACAAGTGAACTCTCGGTATAGTGAGGCGGAGCCTGTGTAAAATGCTGCTTGTCTTCTATATCCTTGAGCGTTAGTTTCATACCTTTTTCAAGATCAGTAAGAACGACATTATCGGATGTTTCCTTATCATCCGCCTCAGTGTATACTTTCATGAATCCGTCAAACACACGCCTGGATGCGGAGATCGAAAATCTGTACTGACCCGCTCCGATCTTTACATTTGTGGTCTCAAACCTTGCGCCGGTCATACGGCTCGCAACATAGCGGTTCCATATGAGGGTATAGAGTCTGAGCTGATCCCGTGAAAGAGAGTCCTTGATCGATGCCGGAGTTCTTGTGATCTCGGTAGGTCTTATCGCTTCATGGGCATCCTGTATCTTCTTGCCGGTCTTCCCTTTTTGCGAAGCATCATCCGTCTTTACATAGTCAGATCCGTAATGATCTGCGATGTAATCCTTTGAGGATGCGATAGCTTCATCCGCGATACGCGTGCTGTCGGTACGAAGATAAGTGATCACACCGATAGTACCCTCGCCTTTGATATCTATTCCTTCATATAACTGCTGCGCTATACGCATAGTTTTCTGGGTGGAAAAATTAAGAACCTTGCCCGCCTCCTGCTGAAGCGTGCTGGTGATGAACGGAAGGGGTGATTTTCTCGTTCTCTCACCCTTTTTCACTTCAAGTATCTCGAACTTTTCGTTCCTGATACTGTCAACGATCTTCTGCTTTTCGCCTTCACTTCCGATCGCGATCTTTCCTTCCTCATTACCCGTAAAATGGGCAATGAGCGGTTTCTTTTCGCCCTTTGCCCCAAGGTAAGCATCAATGGTCCAGTACTCTTCGGGTATAAATGCTGCGATCTCATCTTCCCTGTCACAGATAAGGCGCAGTGCTACCGACTGTACACGGCCTGCACTGAGTCCTCTCTTGACCTTGGCCCAGAGAACCGGTGATATTCCGTATCCGACCATACGGTCAAGAATACGTCTTGCCTGCTGCGCATCCACAAGATCCATATCGATCTCACGCGGATGTTTTAATGATTCCTTGACGGCATTCTTGGTGATCTCGTTAAAGGTTATACGATACACCTTCTTGCCTTCAAGTTTTAAAGCATACATGAGATGCCAGCTGATCGCTTCTCCTTCGCGGTCCGGGTCAGTAGCGAGATATATCTTTTCTGCCTTCTTCGCTTCCTTCTTGAGTGATGCGATCAGATCGCCTTTTCCTCTTATTGTTATATATTTGGGTTCAAAATCATTTTCGGGGCTGACACCGATCTGGCTCTTGGGAAGATCCCTCACATGTCCCATCGATGCCATAACCTCATAATTTGAACCTAAAAATTTCTTGATAGTCTTAACCTTTGCAGGTGATTCCACTATGACAAGATATTTTGCCATTTGCATATGCCTCCGTTTTATGTATTACAATCGTGTACTATACAATAAATATTTTTCGATAGCAAGGGGAATTTTCAGAATTTTTCAGAAAATATACGGAAAAAGAAAACGAACGCATTACTGTAATAACTGTAATACACTCTGAGGATTCTGCATCGCCTGTGAGAGCATTGCACTTCCGGCCTGGGCAAGGATATTATCCTTTGTCAGCTTAACCATTTCGGATGACATATCCGTATCTCTTATGAGTGACTCCGCTGCGGTAATGTTTTCAGCTTTGTTTTCGTTATTTGCAAATGAGTGCTCGAGACGGTTCTGGAATGCACCGTATGCACTTCTATGCTCGCTGACCTTGGCAAGTGCCTTGTCAATCTGAGCTATGGCCCCTCTGGCTGCATCTTCCGTACTGACGTCTACAGAATCGACACCGAGAACCTTGGCGTTCATACGGTATGTTTCAATATATTCACAGTCATCAACAACGTTGCTGCATTGAATTCTGAATTTATTGACAGGATTTAAAGTCATATTGGTAATCTCGGAACAGTCTATCGAACCCTCTTTGCCCGGACCGTTATAAACGCTCTTTGCCGCTTCCGCTGTAGAGCATCCTGCATTCTGAAATACTATCAGTTTACCGGGGTCACTGCTGTTAAATACAAGACCCGCTGCATGGCTGACATACAGCCCGCCATTTATCATCCCTTCATAATACTGCCCCGAGGTATTCTTTATAGGATGATCCTCTACCGCCTTGTATAGTTTCGAGGCAAGTGCATTACCGTCAGTGACACTCTTTGTTCCGATGGTATAATTATGTGTTCCGCCATAAGCCTCCCGATCCAGAGACACATCATCCGTCGAATCATCAAAAGTAAACTTAAATGTTTCTCCGCAACCGAATCCGCATACAAATGAAAACGATTTGCCATCGAGAGTACTTATCTTTCCCTTATCTAGAGATGTAAAATCCAATACTGCTGCTGGATAATAGTAAGATCCGTACTGATATGCTTCACCCATATAACCCTTTTCCGCAGAATCACATTTTACAAGTTCTGCGGCAGATTCAACGTCCGGCTCAGTCTTACCGTTATCAAGTATCCTCATCGTATTAAAGGTTGTGGTTTCACCTATCCTCGTGATCTCAGCGGACAGTTCATTTATT